>JANWKI010000139.1 GCA_025451455.1 Ignavibacteria bacterium | reverse complement strand
ACCATGTTTTAAAGGAGTTAGAACTGTACCACGCTTTTGTTTCAAAGGATTCATATCTTGTTGTGGAAGATTCTAACATAAACGGGCATCCTGTTTATTCGGGTTTCGGGCAGGGACCCGGACCCTGGGAAGCTGTCGAAGAGTTTCTTACCGGTCATCCTGAGTTTGAAATTGACAGATCCAAAGAAAAATTTCTGATGAGCTTTAATCCAAATGGTTTTCTTAAGAAAATCAGGTAGGGCTATATCGTAAATGAGGAAACTCCGGACAATTCTTTCAAATTATACGGAGTTTATTTTGGGGGAGTTTGAATAAGATCTTCTTAATTCATATTGCTTAAATGTTCTTTTACCATCGCGAAATCATTTTCATCAACTACATAATTCCAGTCAATGTAAGAAACTTTTCCTCCCTTATTTATCAGGAATAATGTTCTGTTATTATAACCAAGCGGATTATAACTTGAATACATTGCCGATATTTCCCCGGTATTATCACTGACGAGCTTAATATCTTTCAGCCCCATTTCATCTTTCCATTTTTTGATAATTGAACTGTTAGATACACTGATCATCAATATCTCCAGATCATCACCGGAACCGTAATTATTTGTAAGGCTCCGGGCAAAGTCTTCTTCTGCTGCAAAATTATCGAACCTTTTAACCTCCATCCCGCAGCTCACGCTAAAGGGAGCCGGGTAGAAAGCCAGAATAACATTTTTCTTCCCTATATAGTCTGAAAGTTTCCCGTCTCTTAATATATCGGGATTATGAATATAAGGATCTGTATTTTGATAGCTGAAGCTGAAATCCCTCGCATCATCTCCGGGCATGAGCGGCCTGTAATTGACAAAAGATTCAGTTGCTGTTTCATTAATTCCCAATAATGAAAACAATTCTTTCTGAACTGATTTCAGTTTCTCACCCTCACCTGTATAATCATGGCTGGCATAAGTAATTTTATTATCTTTGTTAACAACATAAACAAAAGAGCCCTCTGCGGATGAACTCCATTTTGTTATGCCGAACAGATTTGCAAAATCCAAATTAATATCAGATACCATATCGAAATCAATATTCATTTTGCTTAAATATTCCTTTACTTCTGCGCCGTTATTATTTGTTACCACCAGCACTTTAAGGTCATATATAGGTGTATCATACACAAATGGATCTTTGAATGCCAGCCCTTCGGCAAAATAAGTATCAAAAGCTGAGGTCATTACGTTTGCATAATTGTTTTTCGTGGAAATATCAGGCATAAACGCGATCAGCAGATTTTGTCCGTCTTTATAATCATACAATCTTTTAGTGCTTGGAATTTGGTCATATTCATATTGATTTTGAATTAAAAATTCAGGATTCGGAACAGTTTCTCCTATGGTTAACCCTTCATTTGTGCCTGCCATAATTCCGCTATTTACCCGGAATATGGAAAGCATTGAAAAAGCTATAAAAACGCTGGTTTTAATGAATTTTCGTGACATTATTTTCAAATTTTAATTGCTGATTGTTTTCTTAATAAGGGTTATACAAGGAGAGCCAGAGAAAGTTCCGGGTTTTTTAGAAATATGTGAAGACTATATCAAGCATATGGTCTCCCTGGGACCGGTTCAAAAACGGAAGCATTAACCCATTGCGGATTATGACTTTTGAAAGATCGGTGGATTTTCTCATCAGGGTATTGTAGTTCACATTGGGGAACATTGCTATTATCCTTCCTATCTGGTAATAAGGTTTCTTAAGATATTTTTCACTGTGGTCTTTTATTCTTTTTTGTAATACTGCCGTATCAAGCTTTGTTGAATCACTTTGTGCAGCAAGATCAAGAGGATGCAGGTAAATACTATCACCCATGTAAACTGGAAGTTCTTTTTTTGATGATTCATCAATTACAAAAAGATGAACATTATACAAACCGCTTTCAAATGGAGAAGATTTGAACTTAATGGAATAATTAAGCATTGCAAAAGGTTTAATTATAAGGATATTCTTTATTTCTTCGGTTTCGAAGAATTCCTCGACACTGCGCTCGGAAAATACATTTGAATATGTATCGTAAACGCCGGAAGTATCATTATCTACCGGAGTCAGCTCAAGTTTTGCCTTGTATCGGCCGAATTCTTCATCACTTGTATTCAGGCTGTCAAGAAATGATATATCTGCAATTTGCCATTTCAATAAAACGGTCTGTGGATTCATTCCAAGGTTTGTATTATCGATCTGGAATTCCTTAAGGATGAGTTTTTTATCAAAGGAAATTTCATCAGGACCCAGCTTTTTCTCTTCAGAAAGAATTTCTATCTTTGTACCGGTTGAGTCTCCGGTGCTTCCGCGCCTGTAATTAATTTTACGGTCGGAAATATAGAAAATATGGTAATCCCCGATTTGCTCTTTTTTATAGCTGAGCTTCTTTAGTTTATCGATCAGAAGGTCGCTTCTTACAATAAAAAGCTTTATTTTTTTCTGCTCTATGAATTTTCTCAGTTCAAGGATATTCAGTTTCAGCTGCTCCTCTTCACGGTTTTTTTTAGATGTCTTCCTTGAAACAGGCGGTTCTACAGAAAAGTAAGTTGGTATGGTATCGCTGTTGAACCTCCCCGGACTGTTTGATATTATCTGCAGAGGGTAAATATCGTAATAGCCCTGAACAATTTCGAAATATATCTTATCTTCAGGCTGAAAATAATTTCTGTCTATCATTTGCTTGGTCAGATGAGCTACCTCGTAAGTATCTTCCCTGTATGCAGTCTGATAATAGAAACTCCAGATGATATTTACAATTATCAGGGCGGCTGAACCGCTGACAAGTATGTATTTCCTGAAATCACTCAGCTGCCATACGGCGAACGGGAAGAACAGAATTGAATTCAGAACGATATAGCGTGATATCATATTTGTGCCGCCTGAGCCCACAATTCCGCTCAGCATAAGCAGCAGAAGTTCTATCAGGTTGAAGAGCAGAAAGATGCGAAGAAGCGAAAAATTACCACGAAAACCGTTTCGTTTGTTCCGGAGTGTCTTGATAATCTTCCATAATCCCAGCAGAGTTGTAAGCGGGGCAATGTAAAATATGAAAAACGGGTACTGAACTATCCTCTGCATATAACCTGCGTTATTCAGCCCTTCATAAATACGGGTTGTTTCTTTGATGAAAAAAAACGGGTCGCTGTAATCACGGTAATTCAGCCATAACCACCATAGAATAGTAATACCCGAAAGAAGCGAAAGCAGCAGGTTATGATAAAAATACTTTGAGAATTTGAACTTTTTATATGAAAGTACCCCTATGATAATTATATAAGCTGCAGTGAAAAACCATCCTTCGTAGCGCAGCAGGTTTGCAAAATTAAGGCTGATGGCAGAGGCTATAATATAATAATGAAGCCTTGACTCGCTTCCGATATTACGGTACCAGAGCACAAAATAATAAAAGCATGCAGTAATAAAAAAGAAAAACCCGGACTCGGGCATTGCCGAAGTACTCAGCCATACCTGGAAAGGGAATACACAGTACAAAAGACAGGAAATTACAGCAATATTCCTTGTGAATATTTTTTCGAACAGAAGGTACAGGTAAATAAGTGTTAGGACCGAAAAGAGTGTGTTTGCAATAACCGGACCAAGGGTCAGATCTTTAAACACCCATATAAAAATTCCGTTCAACCAGAAATGCATGCTTAGCCACACACCTGAATATATTCTCGGGTCCTGAAGCCATTCCCATGAGATTACTGTTCGGCTGTAATCATCAGCCGTGAGCCATCTTAGGCCGCTTTGAATTACAATGATCTGGAATACTAATTTGAAAATTATGAGTGAAGCTAATATCCAGACCCTGCTTTTATAGAAATTGTTTATATATTGAATATATTTTTTCAAATTTTCAATAAAGCAAAAAATTCAGGAAGCTAAAAGTTACTGCCTACCTCTAAGATCCCTGTTCTCACGGTAAAGTTCTTCGAGCTTATTGCCGAAGAATTTCAGGAACCTGAGCAGAACTTTATTGCCCAGTTTGGAATTCATTTTTACGAGCTCATCAAAATCCGGTTTTGCAAGTATCAATAGCCTGCTGATCTCTCCCGAAACACAGGAAACAGTATGCGGTGTTTCGGAAAACAGGTGTACTTCCGAAAAATACCCGCCTTCGGAAAATTCCCTGACCACCTCTGCCTTGTCTCCATTATCGGAAATGATCTTCACACTGCCTTTTATGATTAAATAGAAACAGAGCCCTATTGTTCCGTCATCAAAGATCTTTTCATCAGCCGAATAATCTCTTATATGCGCAGTGCCGAGAAGTGCTTTAAGTTCAGAATTTGATAAGTCCTGAAACAGCGGGCAGCCCTGAAGTTTTGAAATCAGTATATCGTTTTCGGATTTTTGTTTATTGAACATTTACAATCCCTCTCTTTTAGTAAAGATGGGTCTGCGGGCCCATCTTATTTTCATTTCGGCATGCGAGCCGCCCGCAAGCAATTATATTACAAATTGCCGGGTCAGGTAGCTGCCGGGTGAAATCCCCGCTATGCGGGATCTATTATCTTCTTATCTAATCTTATCCTGAACGTTGTACCTTTACCGGGCTCGGAATCCTTAACCAGTAATTTACCCTTATGATATGTTTCAATTATCCTTTTTGAGAGGCTTAGGCCCAGCCCCCAGCCCCGCATTTTTGTGCTGTAACCCGGGCGGAAAATATCTTTCTTGAAGCGCAGGTCAATGCCCCTTCCTGTATCGGTAACATCAATAAAAATATGAGAGCCCTTTTCTTCTATATCAAAAGTAATGCTTCCAGCAGAGTTTTCTATGGCATCAAGTGCATTTTTAGTAAGGTTTTCTATCACCCACTCAAACAGGTCCCGGTTCAATAGCGCCGATGCCCGGGCAGAACCTTTGATAACGAGATCGATCTTCTTTTTTGAAGTGCCTTCAAATGTTCCGGTGTTGATAGTCGGGATCCTGATCTCAAAATATTTCACAACCTTATCGATCACATCGCGTATATTTTCAGGCTTCAGGTCCGGCTTAGAACCTATCTTTGAAAAGCGGTTTGCTATTTTGGTCAACCGGTCTATATCGTTGGACATTTCCCCTGCCAAATTCATAACTTTTTCCGGGTCGCGGGCGCCTGCCTTAATAAGTTCATTCCACCCCATAAGGCTTGAGAGCGGAGTGCCAAGCTGGTGAGCAGTCTCTTTTGAAAGCCCGACCCAGATATTGCTTTGCTCTGTACGCTTGATGTAATTGAAACCAAAGTAACCAAGGAAAATAAAAATGCCGGCCACTGCAAACTGGAAGATCGGGAATGTTTTAAGCCGGGTAACAAGCTTTGACTGCCCGTAATGAACATAGCTGAGTATTACGGAATCACCGAATGTTACTTTTATCGGCGAATTGACCTCATCCATATCCCTGATCATTTCTTTGACTTGAGCAGTTTGAATTTCTTTGGGAAGTGTTGAATCTACTTCGAGATTTTTTGTGAAAGTTGGTGCTCCCGAGCGGGCATCTGTAACAACAATAGGAAAATTAATGGAGTTTGAGCTTATTACGGTTTCGAATACAAAATTATACTCCCCGGACTGGGTGTCATCGGTAGCGAGGAATTCTATTGATTTAGCATACAAGTTGGCGATCTCCCGCTCACGTTCCAGTATTTCAGTGACAAGTATCTGCGTATAGATAAGGGTTGCGAAGATTATGATAACCCCCGCAACAAGCAGCGAAATCTTGATATTTGCCGAACCGTAGCTTTTCATCCTGATAGATTGATTCCTGCCGTTGTTGGTGTTTTTCACCAACAACGAAATTGACTATTATTTTTCCCGACGTTGTTGTTGTTCTCACCAACCACAAAAGTACTGCTATTCTTTAACTGCCCAGCAGACTATGCAATTCCGAAGTCTCTGAAATAATTTTCGTTTCTGGATCTTATAAAAAAAGTATGATGCTTCGAAGACAGCGGGATTAAACAGATGCAGATCCTCGACGGCCAGCAGCCGGTGTATTTTATATCCGTATGCAGGCAAGGTGCGCCGGATATCTTTCAATGTATTGACCGGATAACTGGTTTTAAAAATATCATGGGAGTTTACTCCGAAAACCTTATAAATAATTTTATCTTTTACTGCCTTAGGGAACAGGTGCCCTAAAAGAAGTGTCGGGTACCATTTATTGGTAGTCCTGAAAATAAAATTTCCGCCCTTTTTCAAAATACGGCTGAACTCGTTTAATACTGCTTTGATATCAGTAATATGTTCAACAACCATATTGGCCGTAATAGTATCAACCGACTCGTCTGCAAGCGGGATATTTTTCAGATCAGCCCTGATAAACTTATCATCACTAGTCAATAATTCGGGGTGAATAACTTCATCAATACCTGTACCCCCGGGGGCTAAATGACAGAACTCATGAACCAGCTCATTTTTTCCGCACCCAGCATCTATCCATATAGAAGATGTCTTCAGTGATTCTTTGATCCAGCTTTCAAAAAGGTCGTTGCTGAAAACATAATCCGGCATCCTGGAATAAAGCTTTTCTTTGAGCCTAATCTCCAGATTAACCGATTTTTCGCGTATATTTTCATGCATACTCAGGAAAAAATAACTGTTAGGGTAATTAATAAAAATATAAAATTGATTGCCATAAAAACATAATTTAAGGAGTATTGTAGCGAAAGAACCATTTTACTTTGTGTTATGCCGCGCGCACTGTGAGTGATGCGGGATTTAGGATAACAATATATTATCTGGTCAGGGTTTAACTTCGACGAAGTACATATTATTGCCTTTAGACGCAATAAATGACATAACGCCGGATTCACTAACATTGATATCAGTAAAAGCTGAGTACTGGTCTCCCAGCTGTTTATTATCAACATAGAGACGGTAAGTATATATATACTCTTCCTTTGTAAGCTGGTTTCCTGCAAAATAATATATCCTGTTGTTAATTATCCGCAGGTCTGAAATATTATCAAATTTACCTGAAGTCCAATTGTTGGTGTATACACTGTATTTATAATTGTAACCATCCTTTACTGTATTATTGCCGGCAATAAATGCATAATCACCAATATTATCGCCCTGCACCATCGCATAGGTCTTCCACTCAGCTGTGGATACCAGGTCATACGGGCCGAATCTTTCTTCACCGATAAATACATAATACTTATCGGTCTCTTTTTTATCATAGTTTCCGTACTTTGTGCCTACATATGAAAATTCACCGCCGGCAAGATACCTGTAATCGGAAATGTAATCATATTTGCCGGAGATAACTTCGTTATCCTGAACAATGAAATATTTACTTTTTTTATTGGAAGCGATAAAAGTGTGGGAACCTTCCTCGGAAAACTTTATGTTGGTAACAGAGCCGTAAGACCTGCTTTCTTTCCCGTCATAAACCAGCCGGTTGATATAAACAACATCTCCTTTTTTATCTGTTGAGTCAGGTGCCAGAACATATGCAAGCTTTCCTGAGGGTGAAAACAGATAACTGAATATATTGCCATCAATAGTTTTTACCGGAGTGTTTGCGTTCATTAAGGTCGAGCGGTATTTGTATAATCCTATGGAATCCTGCCCGACATATACGGGGTTATTGCTTTTATCAAACACAATCGGGCCGTAAATGTAATCAAACTGTTTGTATTCGTTTAAACCCTGCACCATCATAACTCCGCCATGAGTTGTTTCAAACTTCCCGAATTCCTTTGCAATATAACAGGGGGTATCGGCGGCATCAAACTTAACTTCGTACCAGCTTACATCGGAGTAATGTTTCTGTTCATCAGTGCCAATAACAAGAAATACATCATCTCCTTCGGCTGCAATATAAAACGGCTTCCCGGTTTTTGTGAACCCAACATACCCGACAGGCTCTCCCTCTCCGTATGTAACGGGAATAGATGCAAGCCTTATTTCGTCGTATGCTTTTCCTTTTGTATACTCACCCGTTTTGGTATCGTAAGATATTAATTGTACTTTGCCATCGGTTTTTGCCGCGTAATATATTTTTCCGTCCTTTACCGCCCAGCCTTCGGAAATGTAATCATATTCAGCAGCAATTTCGTTATTTTTCACAAAATAATATTTGAAGACAGTATCGCTGATGTTGTTATTTGTTACAGTATAAACATTTCCGTACTCATCAAAAAGTGAGTTATACTGCATTGCAAAACTAAACTCCGGCGAAGTACCCTTTGGGGTAATAAGTGTGTATTTTTTTGAGGTTGTATCATAACTTCCGTAGATCCATGCTCCTGTTTTCTGGTCATACTTAAGCGAATACGCATCGTTATATCCATTAGTTGAGGGTATAACAGCTACCAGCTTTTGGTTAATCGTCTGAGCCTCAGGCATATTATCAGCTGTAATGCTTAAGAATACAACTAAAAATATTAAAATGGAGCATTTTTTCATATATTTCGGATATTTATTTTCGCCTGCTACAAAGATAAATAGAGAATTGGCAATAAACAATTAGAAATGAACAATTTGTCCCGCTGCCGGTTTTGATAATACATTATTTAGCAGCTGAATGAAAAGACAAGATAAACACAAATGCAAAATAATTCATCACGTAGAGGGGTGATAAAAATGATCGTGTTACTATTTAAAAAATATCTATAATAAGGTTTTTCATTAGTTTATAGTTTTTTTAGAACGTCATTAAAAATAGCCTAAACAGCAAAGTAAAAGTTTAATAACAAAAGAAAGAAACTGATTTTCAAACTTCTTACGACGAAATATAGAATTACAAGTTATACGAGAGTGATCTTTGTTATCTCAGGGGGGCAATTGAGGCGGATAGGGAGTCCGACAGAACCGATACCGCGCGATACATACATTTTAGATTTGCCGGAAGTGTATAATCCTTCGATGTATTTGCTGACTGTTGCGGCAAAGGATAAGTTGAAATTCCCGAATTTAACAGGTACAACCTGTCCGCCATGAGTGTGGCCGGCCAGAACAAGGTCAATATCTTTTTGAGCAAGTGTATCGAATCCATAAGGCTTGTGGCATAGCAGAATTTTGGGTGAATCCTTAAATCCGGAGTTTGACAACGTGATATTTGTTTCGACTTTTTTATAATATTCAAATATCTCCGGCATATATGCTCCTGCACCGCGTGTATCATCTACACCCATCAGATACAGGTCTTTGCCATTTATCGTCAGCTTCCTGAAATCATTCCTGAGAAGCTGGATTGGGGATTCATTGATTATTGCTTTTGCTACATAATCAGCATCCTGGAAAAAATCATGGTTGCCAAGTGTACCGTATATGCCGTACTTTGCTTTGATATCGCAGAATGCACTGGTAACCGAATGTATATCCCTTGACTCGAAATTAACAAAATCGCCGGGCATGCAGATGATATCGGAGGCAAGCCCGTTCAGAACATCGGCATACTCTTTCATTTCATGTTCATTCATATACTGCCCTGCGTGTATATCGCTGATCAGACTGATTGTCGTCCCTTTTAGCTCAGGCGGAAGGTTTTCTATTTTGATATCTTTGTATTCTATTATGTATGAATCATGCCTGAGTATACCATAAGCCGCTCCGCCAAATGCATAAGCACTGATACCCATTGTTGCATAGCGCACGAATTTTCTCCTGGAATTACTCACTTTCCGGACAGTCTTGCGGTTCCTGAAAACATTTAGTTTTTCTCGAAGGGGGCGGATGAGATTTACCAGCCATAGGGGAATCTGGAACGGAAGCTTAATTATTTTGCCGATAAGAAGCCAGAGTGAAATGAAAAATGTTGCCGCCATCCATACGTAAAAAGGATACAGACCAACCAATTTAAACCATTCAGGCGGAGCGAATTTTCTTCCCCAAATTAGCAGCACTGCTATGAACGAGCAGTCAAAAAGAACAAAAGGAACCAGTGCCCACCATCTGAGGGAGGGTTTATAAATCCTTGTTGTTTTGAGATAGTTTATAAAAGTAAAATAAACAAGAACTTGTAATCCAATTATAATTAACGGCAGTAAACTCCACATATTAAATCATAACAGATTTTATGATATAAAACGTTTCAAGTAATTTCTTAATTGTTCTGAATATTTCAAAACCATAACCGTTTGATGTTATTCTTGATTCAAGGTCTTCAATGTCCATATCAGAAGAAACGATAAAATATACCAGTCCTCCGGGGGCGAGAAACTTCTTAGCACCTGCAAGGAAATGGCTTATCACTTCCAAATCCGGCCCCGCTTTGAAAGCGCGCTCGAAATTGTTTTTTGGGTTGCCTTTGTAATACGGCGGATTAAAAAAGATAAAATCGAAGGGCTTTTTGTTGTTATTCCCCGAAGTGAAGGCAATAGATTCAAAGAGGTCACTCTCGAGGACAGTAATTTTTTCCGATAACTTGTTCAGCTCTGAGCTTTCTTTTGCTGAACGGACTGCAATAGGATTGATATCCAGAGCAAGGCAGTTTGCACCTTTAGATGCGGCGATAATACTGACTATTCCCGAGCCGCATCCCATATCTATAATGTTTTTGTCGGTAAGATCGAGCGATAATATAAAATCAGCAAAGATACTGCTGGAGAGAAAATCCACGGGATTGAAAACCGTCGGCCTTATTATGAATGTGAATTTGCCGATCTTTTCTCTTACCGTCCGGTGCATTTTTGGTTTTACCGATAAGTTATAGGTAAAGAGAAATAGAAATTTTCTGATTAATTTTTTGATAATATT
>JANWKI010000138.1 GCA_025451455.1 Ignavibacteria bacterium | reverse complement strand
CAATTTATTATAAAACTACAATATATAACGATTTATCTTAGCAATTGATGGCAGAAAAGCAGCAGAATAAAGGCACCATAGTTCAGATTATTGGCGTTGTTTTGGATATAGATTTCTCAGGCGGCAGACTCCCCGAAATTTACTCAGCCTTACAGATCCCCAGAAAGAATACGGACGGAATTGAAGATGTATTGATCGCTGAAGTTCAGCAGCACTTAGGCGAAAACAGGGTCAGAGCGGTTGCAATGGATACCACTGACGGACTTGTAAGGGGAATGAACGTAATTGACTCAGAATCACCCATCACAATACCGGTCGGACCGGAAGTGCTTGGCAGGCTGTTGAATGTAACCGGAGAAACGATAGACGGGCTTGGAGCTTTAAAGACAAAAAAAAGGCTTCCTATTCACCGCCAGGCGCCGAAGCTTGAAGAGCTTTCGACTCAGAAAGAAGTTCTGGAAACAGGTATCAAAGTTGTCGATCTTCTTGAACCGTACACAAAAGGCGGCAAGACTGGATTATTCGGCGGCGCAGGAGTTGGCAAAACGGTTTTGATACAGGAGCTAATTAATAATATTGCAACATTCCACGGAGGTTATTCGGTTTTTGCAGGTGTTGGCGAGCGTACACGTGAAGGAAATGATCTTTGGCTTGAAATGAAGGAATCGGGCGTTATCAATAAAACGTCTCTTGTATTCGGGCAGATGAGCGAACCTCCAGGGGCAAGACAGAGAATCGGATTAACCGGTTTAACAGTTGCAGAGTATTTCCGCGATGAAGAAGGCAAAGATGTTCTTTTATTTATAGATAATATTTTCCGATTTACCCAGGCAGGCAGTGAGGTATCGGCACTTTTAGGCCGTATGCCTTCAGCAGTAGGTTACCAGCCTACTCTTGCTACTGAGATGGGAGCGCTTCAGGAAAGGATCACTTCAACCAAGAAGGGTTCAATTACATCAGTACAGGCAATTTACGTTCCTGCTGATGACTTAACTGACCCGGCACCGGCTGCGGTATTTGCTCATCTTGATGCTACGACGGTACTTGACAGAAAGATCTCAGAGCTTGGCATTTACCCTGCAGTTGACCCGCTTAGCTCCACTTCAAGGATACTTGACCCGAACATTATAGGGGAAGAGCATTACAGGGTTGCGCAGGATGTAAAAGAGATATTGCAGAAATATAAAGACCTGCAGGATATAATCAATATTCTTGGAATTGATGAGCTTTCCGATGAGGATAAGCTTTCGGTTTTGAGAGCAAGAAAAGTACAGAAATTCCTTTCACAGCCGTTTTTTGTTGCAGAACAGTTTACCGGCTCAAAAGGCAAGTATGTAAAGATCGAAGATTCAATAAAAGGTTTCAAAGCGATTGTTAACGGTGAATGCGATGATATACCCGAAAATGCATTCTATATGGTTGGCACTCTCGAAGAAGCATTAGAGAAAGCTAAAAGTTTATAATTTAGATGTCAGATAGTTTGATTCATTTAGAAATAGTAACGCCCGGCAGAATAGTTTTTAACGAAGATGTTAAGAGTTTCACTGCACCCGGAATTGAAGGCAGTTTTCAGATTCTCCCAAGCCATGCCCCTTTTATTTCAACTATCATCCCCGGTTCCGTAAAGTTTATTACTAAAGAAGATATTACAAAGTATTTTGTGACTTCCGGCGGTACTGTGGAAGTTCACGATAACCGGATCACAATGCTTGCTGAATCTTTAATACCGGCAGAAGAAATAGATATTCAGGAGACCGAAGCTGAAATGAGAGAAACTTCTCAGCTTCTGGAATCCAAAGAACCCGGCATTGATAAAGAAGCTGCAAAGCACAGGCTGCTGACGGCTAAAGCCAAATTAAAAGCTGCGGTAAAGTAACTAACAACAATGCAGCTTAAAAAGAATATAAGTGTATTAAATGGCGGGGCCGGTAGCTCAGTGGTAGAGCATCTCCCTTTTAAGGAGAGGGTCGGAGGTTCGAGACCTCCCCGGCTCACAAGATTTTTGTCCTGCCTTTTGCAGGATAGTTTTACAAGGGCGTTAATTTTAAGTAGTACTTAACGCTTGAATTATATTTACTTAGAAAGGAGGAGAAGCCCGAATGCAGAAAGGTAAAGTAAAATGGTTTAATGCTGATAAAGGATTTGGTTTTATAACAGGAAACGATGGTAAGGACGTATTCGTGCATTTCAAGTCAATCGTCGGTGATGGATACAGGTCACTCGAAGATGGACAGGAAGTCGAATATGAGGTTGAAGAAACCGATAAAGGATTACAAGCAAGAAATGTGTCTAAAGCATAGTTTTTTTGTTTAGTATAATGCTTATATATCGATATATCAGTTATGCTCATCCCGCTCCGATTAATTTTGGGGCGGGATTTTTTTATGTGGTAATAACAGATGTTACCAAAACATTAGATCTCAATAGCAAAAACACCTTAGAGAATAAACCCAATGTTTTGCAGGTGAATCAGCAAATATTCCGCTTTCGATAAAAATATCACTCTAATACGTTATTAATTGTTTATAATGAAAATGTTAATTTTGGCTGTGAATGTATAAATTAACGTGGAAAAAATTATGAAAAAAACTCTTATTTCTATTTTATTATTATTAATTGCAGTCAACTTTGTTTGGTCCGGGAATAAAAGCTCCTCAGCAGCCGGTAAGTTTGCAAAATGGCAGCAAAGTTCGTATTTCAGGGGATATAATATTCTGTATGAAACTCCCAAGACCCAGCAGGATTTTATTGACTTCAAAAACTATGGCGGAAATCTTTTCCAAATTCAGCCGGATGGGTTTTATGCAATAGACCCTCCCTATAATATTATACAGGCAAATATCGATGGAACAGATATGCTCGTGAATTTCTGCCGTAATGCAGGAATTTATTATGTCATCGGGATGAGGTCAGGTCCGGGAGCATATGATACTTATGATGAGTCTCAGCAAACGGTGCCGGAATCAAGAATATGGAATACAGGCAATACTATTGAACAGCAGAAATATGCCGAGATGCTTCAAATGGTTGTTCAGCGTTACGCCGGTGATACACTTTTTGCAGGAATAAATATGGTTATTGAACCAAGGCCAAAGGTAAGGTCAATTCCTGCCAATACCTCTGCTCTGTACAAAACGTTCCTTGAAACACTATTCAATATTCATATGGACCAGGTCTTTAATTTCTGGGTATCAAAGATACGAGAAGTAGATCCAGCTATACCCATAATCGCGGAGAGTTTCGGATATTCCACCCCGGAGCTTTTCCCGCCATATGAGCTGAATGACCCATTTATTATTTATTCTGCTCATGACTATCAGCCGAATGAATATACAAAAGCTGCTGCCCCGTTTTCAGTTTCATACCCGGGCAATTACTGGAATATTACCTACCTTTCGCAAAGGCTTTACAATGCTCAGTTTCTTCGTGAAACGATCTTTGGTAAACTAAAGGAGTTTCAGGAATCAACAGGTGTGCCTGTTTTTATCGGCGAAGTTGGAATGATTCAGCCACAAAATGGCGGCGAAGAATACCTCCGGGATTTACTTACGATCTTCAAAGATTACGGATGGCATTATGCATTCTGGGACTGGAGAAGACAATCAGGATCTGAATGGAACATAGAGCAATTTAATGACGCCGGTAATTTGCACTGGAAAACTGTGCTCTCTCATTTTTATGCCCCGCCTGTTCCTCATTTGACTTTTCCTGTAAACGGAACGGTAATTAATGAGAATTCCATCTTTACATGGGATACGCTGACAGCATTTACAGCATATGACCTGGAAGTTATAGCTCCAACGGGTGCTGTAGAACAATATTACCTTTTTGAAGATATTCCAAATTCTTCTTTTACATATGCAGAGAATTTTCTGCGGGAAGGATTTACTTATGCGTGGAGAGTAAGGTCTAAGAATCCCGGCGGTGCACCGGAAAACCGTTCGGAGTGGTCACAATATGAATATTTTAATCTTCCTTCTTCAGGAAGCATCAGTAACGGAAGTGAAAAGAATACATTTTTGCTTTGTCAGAATTCACCGAATCCTTTTAACCCCAGTACAACATTAAATTACCGGTTAGAAAAAAACAGTTTTGTTAACCTTGTTATTTATGATATATTGGGCAGGGAAGTTTCGAGTCTTGTTAACCAAGCTCAAAATGAAGGCACTTATGCTGTAATGTTCAATGCATCAGGGCTCCCAAGCGGAATTTATTTCTACAGGTTAGAAGCTGTTCCTAATGATGGTTCAGCTTCTTTCAGTAAAATCAAAAGAATGATACTTGTGAAATAAAAATTCCGGATTTTTCATAAACAAAAAAGACCTGATATTTTGTCAGGTCTTTTTTGTTACAATCCGAATCATTTAATCAGATTAATCAGTGATTATATTACTTCACCAGGATCATCTTTCGTATACTTGTGTAGCCGGGTGTTTCAAGCTTATAGAAATATATTCCGCTGGCAAGATTACCGGCATTGAAATCATAATTATATTTGCCCGGTGCATATTCAGCGTTAATAAGCTCTGTAACTTCTTTTCCGGTAATATCGAATATTTTCAGCTTTACATTGCCGGATAGTGAAATATCAAATCTTATATTTGTGTTCGGATTGAACGGATTCGGGAAGTTCTGGTACAAATAAAAATCCGTTGGTACTTCATTGCCTATCGTACTGATACCGATCACATTGTTTGTAAGTATGCTGATAGCTCTTGTGTGAACAGGTGTACCGTTCGGCCCGTTGCTCTTAACTGTAACAGTATAATTTCCGGCAGTAACATTGCCTGATGTTTTTATCTTTAATCTCAGCGAATCCGGGTAGCTTGTAAGCGAGTCCAGCGGCACATCCGTAGTTTTGTTTACAAAAGTCATTGTAATACTTCCGGTCCCGGGTGGCGGTGCCACAGTTGCTGAAAATTTAACGGAATTGCTGTACAATTTCACAGCGGGAACCGATACCCAATAATACGCGCTATCGAGAATACTGTTCAGAGAGTCACTTGTCGGGTTTACTTTTAATGCATAGTCAGGAAAGTACGATCCGTAAGTTGAATAACTGCAGTTCCTTGCATCGTACCAAACTGCATAACCTGTTACCGGGTTAGCGGTCATGCCGTCATAATCACCCCTGTAGCAGTTATCATTTGCCGGACAAGCGGGGCATGGATAAGTAAAAGTTGCATTTGATATTCTTTGGTTAACGGCAAAAGTTGTTCCGCCGGTAGTTGAGTATGTTGCCCAGACACCTGTAGTATAAGATGCAGGGTTTTCTCTTGTATCATACCATTTGATATAAAGCTTTCCGGTGCTTCTTTCACACCATATTGCCGGGAACCACTGGTCACTGAGTTCGGGGCTTGAATTGTCATTAACAGTTATCCTTGATGACCAGTTTGCGCCCTGATCTGTGCTATACTGCAGAATGATATCAGGTTTGTTGCCATTTCCGGCGGGTTCGTTTGAAGCATATACTAAATACAATCTGCCTCTGTAGGGACCGTTGCTATTATCCATTGCTATCATTGGGTATGGCCTGGTTCTTGCATTGTTGATTACAAGTCTTCCCATAGAATTCAGGGTTCCAACATAACCTGCCACGTTTATGCTTGACATAATCTGAAATGTTGCACCTCCGTCAGTCGATTTTTGGAATGTATAAGTACAGCTTGCAGTTGAACCGGTATTAGTAACATATATTACACATCCGCCGTTTGTTGAACCGTCAGGGCCAACAGCAATCATAACACCCGGTACATTATTTCCGTTTGAATAGGTAGTAGTCCACGTTGCTCCTTCGTCTGTACTTCTTGCAAAGTTACCGGGAGTAATTGCAGCATATACATAATTTGCATACGGTCCGGTACCGGTTTCTTCAGATGCCAGAGTGTTTCTGTCATTTCCGTTTACTGAAAGTACCGCTGGTGTCCATGAATTTCCATTATTGGTAGAGCGGTAAACATATTGCCCTGTAACGCCTGAGCCGTATATCAATGTGCCTGTATTCAGGTAAGCACTCCATGGGTCGCAGCATGTACCGCCAGGGTAACCGGGGTTCAGCAGTGTCCAAGTCTGTGCACCGTCAGTTGTATTAAATGCATTTTGAGGAGCATTATTTATCCCTGTAAATATCCATAAAGGGTTATTCGGATTAGAAGTTAGGTGCTGCTCAACCTGTTGCCCAACAGTTTGGTTATCAAATCCGAAAGCATCCGTAATAACAGCATCGGTTTCCTGCGGGTTAAGAGCTTCAAAATGAGAGTAAAACTCTCTTGTAGGATGATCGATGAGGGGATTTTTATCATCAAACCTGTGGCCGTTAAAATCCTGGGCCTGGAACAGCATAATACCTGAAATAACAGCAAAACAAAGCACTAAAACCTTTGTAAAATTTTTCATTTGTGTTAATTTAGTTATTAAATTAAACTTATATCGTAAGATAATATAAATCTAATTCTGCTTATTTTCAATTCTAAATAGTTTTTAGTTATTTGTCTCATAACTTAATGAATATCAAACAAAAAGGCTTGACCCCGAGCACTCGGGGTCAAGCCTTTTGCGAATCCAAATCATTTAATCTGGTGACTTATTTTACCAAAACCATTTTCCTGATGCTTACAAAATCAGGAGCTTCGATCTTATAGAAATAGATTCCGCTGGATAAATCAGATGCCCTGAAATCATAGGAATAGCTTCCGGGTGTCAACTGACCGTTAACAAGTGTATTAATGACCTTACCCGTGATATCATATACCGTTAACTTAACCATCCCCGTTTTGACGATATCAAATTTGATATTCGTATTCGGGTTGAATGGATTAGGATAGTTTTGATATAGGTAGAATTTTTCCGGAACCCGGGTGTTGTTATTGTGGAGACCAATGAATCCAACATTAATATTAACATTCCTAACATGAACCGGTGTTCCGTTTGGACCCTTGCCGTTAATAGTGAGTGTATAGTTACCTGTCGGTACACCGCCTGCAGTCTTAATTCTCATTCTTATAGAATCAGGGAAAGTTGTAATATTATTCTGGGTTGCCGGTGTAGTTTTGTTCAGGAATGTGAAAGTAAATGTCCCTGTTCCAGGTACAGGTAAAACCGAAGCTGTAAATTGTGCAGTATCGGTATAAAGCTTAACTGCCGGTATGGTTACAAAAAAGAAAGCACTGTCATTTGTTCCGTTAACGCCAATATTGGTTGTACTTGTTTTTAAAGCAAAATCCGGGAAGTATGAACCCATAGTGTTGTAATTACAGTTTCTCGGATCCCACCATACAGCATATCCAACTTTCGGATTGGCAGTGAAACCATCATAATCGCCTCTGTAGCAATTTTGGTTTGCGCCGCATGCCGGACACGGATAAGTCCATGAAGCATTGGAAATTCTCTGGTTTACAGCAAAAGTTGTACCGCCTGTGGTTGAGTATGTAGCCCATACACCGGTAGTATAGGAAGACGGGTTTTCACGAGTGTCATACCATTTTATATAAAGCTTCCCTGTGTTTTTTTCACACCATATTGCAGGGAACCACTGGTCGCTTGTTGCCGGGCTAGGATTGTCGTTAACAGTGATCCTTGACGACCATGTTGCGCCCTGATCTGTGCTGTACTGCAAAATTATATCAGGTTTATTGCCGTTACCTACAGGTTCATTGGAAGCATAAACCAAATAGAATCTGCCTCTATACGGCCCGTTACTGTTATCCATTGCAATCATCGGATATGGCCTTGTTCTTGCATTATTGATAACAAGCCTTCCTGCAGAATTCAGAGTTCCAACATAGCCGGCTACATTTAAGCTTGACCTAACCGTAAATGTTGCTCCACCGTCAAGAGACCTGTGGAATGTATATACACAGGGAACTGTAGAACCTGTATTTGTAACATACATTACACAGCCGCCGTTTGTTGTGCCGTTAGGTCCAACTGCGATCATTGTTCCGGGTACAGTGTTTGATGATGTATATGTTGTAGTCCAGCTAGCACCTTCATTAGTGCTTCTGGCAAAATTACCGGGAGTAATTGCAGCATAAACATAATTTGCGTATGGTCCTGTGCCTGTTTGTTCAGCCGCTAAAGTGTTTCTGTCATTTCCGCTTACAGAAAGTACAGGTGCAGTCCAGGTATTTCCATTATTTGTAGAAGTATATACATATTGTCCAGATACTCCTGAACCGTAGACCAGTTTTCCGTTTGATAAATAAGCTCCCCACGGGTCACAGCATGTTCCGCCCGGGTATCCCGGATTGACTAATGTCCAAGTCAATCCGCCATCCATTGAATTCCTTGCATTTTGTGGGGAAGCATTGGCGCTTGAAAATAGTTGTATTGGATTCAGGGGATTTGAGCTGGCCCATTGTTCCGCATAATCTATACCGATATCATGATTATCAAAACCTAAAGCATCTGTAATAACGAGATCCTGTTCATTTTCATTATGATTGTGCATAGCATCAAAATGTGAAAAACCTTCTCTTGTTGGTCTGTCAAGCAAAGGGTCAACATCATTGAATTTGTAGGAATTAAAATCCTGTGCCTGAAACAGCAGGATTCCGCTTACTACTACAAAACAAAGTAAAACGATTTTTGTAATATTCTTCATTTGTGGTGGATTAATTGTATAATATTGTTAGTTTAGTCGGTTTATTTTATAAATATAAATGCATTTATCTATATATGCAATAGTTTTCGCTCTGTTTTAATCTAACGGATTTCGTTATATCAAAATCCCTCCTTATCAAGGGAGGGATTCAAAAATAAATACATAATCACAACAAATGTATGTTACTAAGTAACTAGATACTATTTGACCATCAGCATCTTCTTTGTAGATTTATTCTCTCCGTTTACTATAAATGTATAAAAATATGTACCGCTCGATAGTGATGAACCGTCGAAATCCAATTTGTATTCACCCTGTTTAAAACTTCCGTTCACAGGTACAGCCACTTTGTTACCAAGTATATCATATATCACGATCTTAATTTCAGATGACCTTGCAACCAAGAATTTTATCTGAGTTACAGGATTAAAAGGATTAGGATAGTTTTGCGATAATGAGAACTCACCGGCAATTGAGCTGATATTTATTATCCCGATAGGATTGTAAACCCGTACAAGCCTGTTTGAGCTCCAGTTCCACTCATCCCCGAAAGATTTGTTGTCATGATTAGTACTGTTCCCTGTGGCAAAAAGTGTATCCATCATCGGCGTATTGGGTGCTGTGTACTTGAATGACCACGATACAGTATCATTAGTAAAAAGCTTTGGCTGTCTGTGTGATAATTCAAAAAGAACAGTATCTCTCCATGTACCTGCTCCTGGAATCGTGTCCAAATTACCTATGTAGGATGCAACATTAAAACCACCCGCAATAGCTGGACCATGAGAAATTTTTACCTGGAATGTTACGGTCTGCCCGGCAGCAACGCTATCCGGACCGTTAAAGGTTACAGAAACACCGGCTGTTGGCGATGGACCATGGCACAGACATCCAAAATCTCCTCCGCCTTTTCTTGTTGTCCCCACATAACCGGTTGGCAGAAAACTGAACGACATCAGGAAAAGGACAGTTGTGAAAACAATGAATGAAATTAATATTTTTTTATTATGAATATTTTTCATTACTCTGATTTTTATTTTAACAAATTTACCCAAAAAGCGAGCAAAATGAAATACGATTACTTTAAAAAAATAAAGGCTTGATTTTTCATCAAGCCTTTACAATTCATATTGTGACTCTTATTTTTCAAAAACCAATTCTTTCCCAAAAGGGCGGGAACCGGGTTTTGTATTATTTTACAAGTACCATTTTCTTTGAATCTAATTGCGCTCCGTCAACAAAAAGCGAGTAGAAATAAATACCGGTAGCCAAATCAGATGCATTAAAATCAGCAGAATACCTTCCAGGAGCAAGATTGCTGTTTACAACTACTGCTGCCTCATTGCCAAGAACATCGAAAACTTTTATCGTAACCAGTGACGCCCGTGCAACATCATATTTTATCTGTGTTGACGGGTTAAAAGGATTAGGATAGTTCTGTGAAAGCCCGAATTCTGAAGGAATCTCAGAAGAGATATTCCCGTTGCCTGTAACAGTAGTTACTGTATAGGTGATAACCATTTTATCAACCCCTGAGCCATGCTGGAACAACAGGTTTGCTTTATCAAAAAATAACACACCTGCTGCCGGTGAGCTTGTTGCAGGGTAAGTAACAAACGAAGCACCTCCATCAAGTGATAAACGGGTATTGGTGCCGTATTCATCATATGCTACTGCTGTGGGATCGTCTTTAGCAACATCGCATGCCCAAAGGCTTCCTCCCTGGCCAAGGTTGGTGAATCCGCTGCCCATATTTGTACTTTTCCAGAAACTGCCTGAGCTCCAGGTAGAATGATAAACAATATTAAGGTCCAGTGAAGTGTTTCCCAGCATCGGAATTTCTGAACCTGATACTGTGTTAATAAGTGTCCAGTTCATACCGCCGTCAACTGATTTCCATACTTTGCCAGTACCTGAACCGGTCGTTCCGTCGCCTACTATGAGAGTGTTTGGGTTTTCGAATTGAACAATAATGTCGCACGGACTCCTGAATGTACCACCGGGTTCACCGCCGCTCAGTATAGTCCAGTTAGCGCCCCAGTTTGTAGATTTTCTCATCGGGCCGCCATCAGGTGCAACATAAACCGTATTTGGGTTATTCGGGTCAACTTCAAGAGGCATACCATATGAAGTCAGCGTTATCGGATTAATAACATCGTACCAGGTTACTCCGTAATTAGAACTTGCAATAACTCTGGCACCGCTTCCTGAACCTTTGGATGCCATCATCAAATTTGTATCTAATGTATTTACATAAAATGAATGTGCAGCACTTCCCGGTACAGCACCGTTTAAGAGCGTCCATGTTTCTCCCTTATCAAGACTTCTGTATAAGGCGCTTCCTGCAAGAATGAACATTCCGTTCTTGTTTGCCGGATGCTGGCAGAAAGGATTTCCTATGTTACTGCTGGTATTCTGTTTCCTTACAAAACTTCTGCTGACTGAAACACCGCTTTGGAACTGCCAGCTTGCTCCGCCATCACTTGTTCTCAAAATCGCCTTATTTGTCGATGCAACCGCCCATCCTTTATTTCCGTCATACATAAAAATGTCTGCAAGAGGTCCCATCATCGGATTTTGCTGGTATGTTCTTGTGACCCCGCCATCGGTTGTGATGTTAATAAATCCGCCGCCGCCGCAGGTATAAAATGCACTTGGATTCAGCATAGAAACGCTTCTTACTTCCGGTTTAGCGGTGCTCTTATAATCTATTGTTGACCATACAGAACCGTTATACTTGAAGATCTTTCCGTCAACACCTGTCGCTATTATTGTAGTGCCGTTAATATCAATTGAAAGCAGGTTCATCGTTGTTCCTGTGGTGTAACTCTGCCATGCGGTTCCGCCGTTCACTGTATAAATTACCTTGCCATTGCTTCCGCATACATAACCGTTGGAAGCGCTCGTGAACTTAACGCCTGTAAGATCATCTGAAGAAGGCGCTGTCTGCGGAGTCCATGCCACACCGGAGTTTGTTGTTTTAACAATTCTGCCTCCGTTGCCAACTGCCCATCCGGTATTCTCATCAACAAAATAAACGGAATTAAGATCATTTCCGGCTATTCCATAGCTTGTATAGCTGACACCGCCGTTAGTGCTTACCTGAACTGCGCCGGCATCTCCAACTATCCAGACTTTCTGGTTAATTGCATGGACTGAATTGAAATTCTGGCTGCCTAATGGGTAAGAACCGAAAGTAGTGCCGGCATCATAAGACATGAAGATATTTCCGCCATCGCCAACTGCGATAACAACAATGCCGTCTTTTGAGAAAACAGAGTTAAACCCTGTTTGCGAATATGAGCTTATTGAAAGTAAAACAAGCCCAATTGAAACAATGAACAGTTTTTTCATTTTTTGTAATTATATGTTAATTAATTTAATTTTAGATCCAGAAGTGCTGTATTTAAAGACAAAGATCATATTATTTATTGAGCCAGGTCACTTGAATATATGATTCTTAGTATTAATGCAAGATAGGAAAACATTTGTTTTATATCAATAGGTTAATTGTGGAAGCAGTAACTGATTTTCTTAATATATTTTCATGAATTTTTTTGAAATGTTTCGTTTTTTTGATAAAAATCATTAACTTTGTTGATAATTATTGCAATCAGAGGAGGCAGAATGTTTACAAGATTAATTGAAAAAATACTATGGCAAAGCAGGTATATGGTATTTTTTGCCGTTGTTTCAGCAATTATCTCAGCTTTGATCATGATCATACTGGGATGCGTTGAAGTAACAAAAGTTGTTTCAGATTTGGTTCTGACTTTTTCAATTCCGGGAGGATTTGAAGGATTTTCGAAATCATCTGTTTCACATCTTGTAAGTGCAATTGACGATTACCTGATAGGCACTGTTTTTCTTATTTTCGGGATAGGATTATATGAGCTTTTCATAAGTAAAATAGATGTTGCTGAAAATGATGAAACTTCTTCAAGAGTCCTGATTATCCATGACCTGGACCAGCTGAAAGAGAAGATAGCAAAAGTTGTTATTATGGTTCTGATTGTCACTTTCTTTAAACACGCAATTAACTTTAAGTATGATGAGATGATCAACCTGCTTTATCTCAGTATTGGAATTCTATTGATTGCGATATCTATTTATTTAACTCACAGCTCACCATATAAAAAACAGAAGAAGGAGAAGGAAGAGGATTAACCATTAGCAATTGATGATTGATTTTAAATAGATAAGAGAATATTTTCTTGCATTCCGGATTATAACACTTCTTCATTCCAAAGATTTCATTAAATTTGTTAGTTTATCAATTGTTGAGCGTAGCGAAAACCCGCTATGCGGGCTAAATTGATAATTGTTCATTATTTTTATTTGCTCCCGTGGTGTAATGGATAGCACGTCAGGTTCCGGTCCTGTTAGTGAGGGTTCAAATCCTTCCGGGAGTACTAATCAAAAT
>JANWKI010000137.1 GCA_025451455.1 Ignavibacteria bacterium | reverse complement strand
TCAATAATTTAACTTCAATCAAAATGAAAACAATCTCCAGAATTCCCGCATTCGGACTTTTTGTTATTTGTTCGCTCGTTTTACTTTCCGGTTGTGATAAACTAAAAAAACCTGCTTCAGATTCGACGCCGCCAACACTTAAATGGAAAGTTTATTTCTTTGATACAAGCACTGAAAAGGAAGTAACTTCAAGCGGTCAAACAGTTAAAGTTAAAACCGGGTCAGAAGTAAGGGTTACACTTATCGCCGAAGATTCAGACGGCGGTGTAAAGAAGATAACCTTTGGCGGGGGAAATACATGGGGCTGTATATCGGGCTCACTGGGGCAGAGTAAATCAGGATTACTTTCGACAGACGTACAGAATTTATCACCGGATGCTGATGGTTACGTACTTCCTTCTATTTTCCTCATGAGAAATTTTACGATGAATTTTCCGTGTGACGGCGGGTATACGCTCACAAGCGGTAAATATGAGCTTGCTGGTTCTGCCGAAAATTATTTTGGGGGAGTTGTGAATTCTATGCTGTATCTTCAAACCGAATGATCTGCTGACAATATATCAATATTCCAGACCCGAAAAGCCTGTGTTTATCTTGCAGGCGATTCGGGTTCGGCTATAATTGCATCATTACCCCGCTGGACCTACACCCAAAATTTTTAAATTGTTTTTATTATCTTTGACTGCTATTTTTGTGTTCTTAATTTTGTAAATTCTAGGATACCCCGTAAATGACCCCGAGAGCTCCATTAATAGCAATTTTCCTCATTATTTTCTGTTTTTTGGGCACTTCTTACAGCCAATTCCTGCCCAGTTTTGCTTTTGCAGGCGGCATAAGAGCCGGATGGATTTTCAATCCCGTCAAAGAACTCAACACGGAACTCAAAAACGCTGGTTTTCCGGTTATGCCTGAAAGCGGTTTTTTCACCACCGGCGGCGGCGGATTCATTGACCTGCCAATGAAAGGGAATTTCCTAAGGATAGGAGGCTTTGGCAGCGGTTTTACTTCAAAGCAAACTTCGGCTGTTAATGATTCACTCACTAAAGATGCTAATTATTCATTGGGGCAGGGGGGAATAAGTTTTGAATTTGTGATGCCGCTTAGCAAGATTTTTGACTTTTCTCTTGGTACACAGATCTCAACCGGTACATTACAGCTTGAGCTGTACCAGTATGGCAAAGATCTTGGCAGCTACAATACGATATTTGGCGAGCTTCAGTCAAACGGCTCTTCATCAAACCTCTCAAGAATTTTTAAAACAAGATTTTATGCTATCCAGCCGCAGCTTGGTATCGGGATACTGCTTAAAAAGTTTATGTACATTAAGATAGATTGCGGCTACCAGCTTGGTGCTCAAAACACCTGGCGGGTTGATAATGATATTAAGGTCAATGATTTTCCTGAAGGTATCGAGCCAAAAGGGCTGGTGCTTAGCTTAGGACTCAATTTCGGGTTATTTATCCGGGATTAACTGTAAATGAGATATTTCTCTCGAAGGATATAGTTCATTTGTTGAAACGAATATTAGTTACAGGCGGCGCAGGATTTATCGGAACGAACTTTGTCTATAAGACGGCAGGTTCCGGTTTTGAAATTGTTGTTCTTGATAAACTGACCTATGCAGGCGGGAAAGATAACCTTGACCCTCTTATTAATTCAGGCAAAATAAAATTTGCCCAGGGTGATATCTGCGATGCGGATTTTGTTAAAACATCGATGGATGGAGTTGATGCTGTTGTGCATTTCGCGGCAGAAAGCCATAATACAAGGAGCGAAACTGACCCTGACCTGTTTTACCGTACTAATGTTAAAGGTACACAATGCATGCTTGAAGAAGCTTTCAAAGCAGGAGTAAAGAAATTCATACACATTTCAACCGATGAAGTATACGGCTCTATAGCTGACGGCTATTTTTCAGAGGAAGATAAATTGCTGGGCGATAGCCAGGCAACATCGGCTTATTCTAAATCCAAATCGCAGGCCGATGACCTTGCAATGGAGTTTGGCAGAAATTATCCTGTTGTTGTATTAAGGCCTACAAATAACTTCGGCCCGTGGCAATACCCCGAAAAGGCTTTGCCGAGATGGATATCCAACATTCTGCTTGGAAGCAAAATACCCCTTTGGGGTGAAGGTCAGCAGGTAAGAGACTGGCTTTATGCCCCGCTGACATCCGAATGTATTTTGTTTTTGCTTGAAAACGGAGTTAACGGAAATGCTTACAACGTAGCAGCCAATCACGATCCGGAAATAACCAACCGCACTGCGGCCGAGTGGATCTGCAGACTGCTGGATGCAGACCCGGAAAAATGGATAGAATTTATCCCTGACCCGAGGCCAAACCATGATTTCCGCTATGCGCTTAATGTTGAAAAAATAACAAAACTTGGCTTTAAGCCGGTTATTGACCCGTACAACCAGTTTAAAATTACCGCTGACTGGTATAAGGAAAACCGGTCATGGTGGAAAAAACGTAAAGAAGAAGCAGAAAGTATATATAAATAACTGTAATTTATTTCGAAAATCATATTTACAAAATGCGTTACAAAAGTTATAACTAACAGAGGAAACTATTAATGAGTGAAGTATTAAGAGAAAAAATCAAACAGAAAAAAGCAAAGATCGGTATAATCGGGCTGGGATACGTCGGGTTACCGCTTGCGATAGAGTTCGCCAGGAAGGGATATCCGGTTCATGGAATTGATAATGATGCAGCTAAGATAAAGCTGATACAGCAAAAGAAAAACTACATAAAAGATGTAATAAATAAAGATTTCCTTTACGCTATAAACAACCACTTTTTTACTGCTTCTTCTAATTACGATAAAATATCCGATCAGGAAATAATATTTATCTGCGTCCCCACTCCTGTTACGGAAAACAAATCTCCGGATATTTCATTTATCATGAACTCTGCAGAAGAAGTTTTCAAGAGGGTGAAAAAGCATTCGCTTATTATTCTGAAGAGCACAACATTCCCCGGGACAACTGAGGATTTTGTTCAGCCCCTTTTCGAGTCAAAAGGCTGGAAAGCCGGCAAGGATTTTTACCTCTCTTTTTCGCCTGAAAGGGTCGACCCGGGCAATAAGATCTACAATACCGGCAATACCCCGATAGTTGTCGGGGGTGTTTCGAAGAAATGCAGTGAGCTTTCCGTCCTGATAATGCAGGAAGTGGCAACAAAGGTACATATGGTTTCCTCTCCAAGAGTGGCGGAAATGGAGAAGCTTCTTGAAAATATTTTCAGAAGTGTTAACATTGCGCTTGTTAATGAAATGGCAAGACTTTGCGACAGAATGGGCAAGATAAATATATGGGAAGTTATTGAAGCTGCCTCTACAAAACCGTTTGGATTCATGCCTTTCTATCCGGGTCCCGGCATCGGCGGCCACTGTATTCAAATAGATCCATATTATCTTGATTGGGCGGCTAAACAGTATGATTTTCATACGAAGTTCATAGAGCTTGCCGCAGAATCCAACGAAGAAATGCCCTTTTACGTAAAAGATATGGTGATGAAAGATCTGGCTAACCTTCCAATTAAGGCGGCTAATGCAAACGTGCTGGTTTTAGGAACGACCTTTAAAAGAGATGTTGAAGATCACAGGAATTCTCCGGCAATAAAAGTGATCGAACTATTATATAAAGAAGGAATTACCAATATCAATTTCCATGACCCGTATATGAGGACGATCAGGCTTATGGATAAGATATTCCGTGTGCAGGAATTGAATGAAAAACTGCTTAGGGATGCCGATATAACGGTCATTGTAACAGACCACACGTCTTATGATTATGAATGGATCGTGGATTTTTCAAAACGCGTAATAGATACCAGGAATGCTACGAAGAAGATCAAGAATAACAGGGAAAAGATATCACTGCTTGGGGCATGTACTTATAAGGTCACTTAGATTTAATTATATTTGACCAGAAAAAAGAAGATTATTTCAGTTGCAGGGGCAAGGCCTAACTTTATGAAGCTTGCCCCTATTGAACGTGAATTCAGAAAACACAAATCCCTTTTCACTCACTTAATTGTACATACAGGGCAGCATTATGACTACCTGCTTTCTAAGGTTTTTTTCAAAGATCTTGATCTGCCGGAACCTGATATATATCTGGGCTCGGGCTCCGGAGCTCATGCCCAACAGACTGCTAAGATTATGGTTGAATTTGAAAAAGTCGTTCTTAAGGAACAGCCGGATCTTGTAATTGTATTTGGAGATATAAACTCCACAATAGCCTGCGCGCTTGTTTGCTCCAAAACTCATCTAAGAGGAACGGGCGGAATAATTCCGGTTGCCCATGTTGAGTCCGGGCTGCGTAGTTTTGACAGGAGAATGCCTGAGGAAATTAACAGGTTAGTTACTGATGCACTCTCGGATTATCTTTTTATCACAGAAAAAACCGGCGTAACCAATCTACTTAAAGAAGGAGTTGAGAGAAAAAAACTCTTTTTGACCGGCGATACAATGATCGATTCACTTGCTCATTTTAGAAATAAGATCAGCAGATCCGGTATTCTTTCAAAACTCGGCATGAGACCCGGATCATACATGCTTTCCACTATTCACCGCCCTGCAAATGTTGATAACAAAGAGAACTTTTCGAAGATCATACGGATTTTCACAAAGATATCTGCCATGGTTGCAGAGTATGATCCTGATTTCAGGATAGTTCTGCCTATACATCCCCGTACTTTTAAGATGGCGGAAGAATTCGGTTTCCTGAAGAAATTCAGGAACATCAGGAATCTCGAATTGATAGATCCTGCCGGATATATTGATTTTATAAAGCTTCTCTCAGAATCTAAGTTTGTTATCACCGATTCCGGCGGTATCCAGGAAGAAGCAACTTTTCTCAAAATTCCCTGTTTAACATTAAGAGATTCATTTGAGCGCCCTGAAACACTGGAAATGGGTTCCAATACTCTTTGCAGGCTGAATGAAGGATTGATACTCAGAAAGATCAGGGAAATCTTCGAAGGGAAGTATAAAAAGGGAATAATTCCCCGCCTTATGGATGGGAAAGCTTCTAAAAGGATTGTAAATATCCTGAAATCCCGCCTTAAATAACTTCAAACCGTAATATTGGATTTCCTATCTTTTAAAAAAGAATTAACTTTAAACTTGCTCTATTATAGAATAGAGAATATGAGTAGGTAAAAAGTTAATAAATTCATAGTATTTGACTGAAAAAAAGTATTATTTCTTCTCAGATGTACATCTTGGATTAACAGCAAAAGACGAAGAGAAAGCCAAAGAACTGAAACTTGTACGCTTTCTTGAAAGTATAAGAGAAGACGCTGAAAAGATATTCATAGTCGGTGATCTTTTTGACTGCTGGATAGAATACAGGCGGGCAGTACCAAAGGGGTATTACAGAACACTGGCCAGGCTTAACGAAATTGTTGAACAGGGTGTCGAGATCAATTTTCTTCCCGGTAATCATGATTTTTGGCTGAATACTTATTTACGGGATGATATCGGACTGAAGCTTCATAATGACTTCCTTGAAACCGAACTAGACGGTAAAAAATTTTATATCACCCATGGTGACGGTCTTTCAAAGGGTGATATTGGCTATAAAATTATCAAGAAGATACTGAGGAACAGATTTAACCAGTTCCTGTATTCACTTATCCATCCTGATATTGGTTTATGGCTTGCTCAGGGTTCATCGAAAAAATCCAGGCTGAAAACAAATGATAATTCCCGCATAATTGAGAGTTACAGCGATAATACTAAAGCTCACGGCTCGGGAGGCATGCAGGAATTTGCAAGAAAAAAAATAAGCGAAGGGTTTGATTATGTTATTATGGGGCATTTGCATAAAGCTCAGTTTATTGAGATAGGCTCAAAACCTGCATATTATATTACTCTTGGTGACTGGATCACCAATTATACATACGGTGTTTATTCAAATGGCAGCTTTGAGATCAAAAGATTTGAGAAATAGTAAAAGGAAATAATTATATTGTTCGGAAATAAAAATAAAAAAGTTCCAAAAAAAACAGAACGGGAAGAATATTTCAATAACCGCGATTACAGGCGGAAGATGATGAACAAGAAGAAAAAGTCATCTTCCAGAAAACTCAGTCTTTTTGCAGTAATAGTTCTGATCATTGCAGGTATTTCAATCGCTTACGGAGCATATCTCTTCCAGGGATTGCCGCCGCTATCAAGCCTCGAAAATCCCAAAACGGATCTTGCAACTAAAGTATTTTCCGAGGACGGCGAGCTGATAGAATCTTTCTTCATAGAAAACAGGACAATTGTATCAATTGATGCAATTCCGAAAGACCTGATAAATGCCCTTATCGCTACAGAAGACCGGAAATTTTATAAGCATTGGGGAATTGACCTCGACAGGATCGCCAAGGCACTATTCAAAAATATTGTCAGCCTTTCTATTAAAGAAGGAGCCAGCACTATTACACAGCAGCTTGCAAGGAACCTTTACCGCAGTGAAATAGGAAGTGCAATATCCGTTACCCGTAAGATGAGAGAAGCAATTACCGCAATTCAGATCGAAAAGACTTATACAAAGGAAGAAATACTGCTCCTCTATCTAAACCAGGTTTATTTCGGCAGAGGTGCTTATGGAGTGGAAGCCGCAGCAAAAACTTTTTTCGATAAATCTGTTACCGAGCTGACGCTGGATGAGGCGGCAACACTCATAGGTATGGTTAAAAATCCTTCGGGGTTTTATGACCCGATTGAAAATCCTGACAACTGCATGGATAGGCGCAATACTGTGCTTAATAACATGTATGAAGAAGATTATATAACCCGCGAAGTATATGATCTTGCAAAAAATGATCCTGTCAAGGCGCAGCCAAGATCAGTACAGAAACAGCAGCTGGGTGTTGGCGGCCAGTTCAGTGAATATGTCAGGCAGATACTCGAAAAGAAATCGGCTAAGTACGGTTTCAATATTTACCGCGACGGCCTTATTGTCAGAACAACGCTTAACAGCAGGATGCAGAAGCATGCAGTTGATGCAGTTAATGACCAGTTAAAAGAATTCCAGAGATCTTTCAATTCAACCTGGAACTGGAAAGGCAATAAAAGCCTGCAAAATGATGCAGTTGATAAATACATAAAGCAAAGCGATGAATATAAAAAAGCTAAGACGGATTCAGACAGGCAGAGAGTTTATAATAAACTGAAACAGGACCAGGGCTTCGTTGAAAAAGTTAAAGAAAGAGAAATTGCCGTTCAGGTTGGATTTGTATGTATTGACCCCAAGACAGGGCAGATTAAAGCTATGGTGGGGCAGAACCCGAACTTTCCGTTTAAATACGGATTGAATCATGTTACACAGATAAAACGCCAGCCCGGTTCATCATTCAAAGCGTTCGTTTATACTACTGCACTGGATAATGGATATTCACCTGCTTATACTATTTCAAATGATCCGCTGAGAGTAGTTATCGGAGGTCAGACGTGGTCACCCAAAGGCGGCGGTACAGGGGGAATGGTAACACTTCGGGATGGCATAACACATTCTATCAATATAGTTGCTGTCAGAACCTCCATGGAGCTTGCTCCAATGGACCAGGTCATTAAACTTGCCCATAAAATGGGTATAACTTCAGATCTGCCAAATGTTCTTTCTCTGGCACTTGGTGTAGGTGAAGTTTCACCGCTTGAAATGACCAGTGCGTTCGGAGTTTTCCCGAATGAGGGGATATGGGTGGAACCCCAGGCAATCATTAGAATTGAAGACAGGTACGGAAACATTATCGAAGATGTCATTCCCGAAACAAGAGAAGCAATCAGCGAAGGCGTAGCCTATATGATGAGCGATATGATGGAAGATGTAGTTAATGAAGGAACAGCTCAGAGCGTAAGGAATTTTTTCAACAGGCCTGCTGCCGGTAAAACAGGTACCACACAGGATTACACCGATGCCTGGTTTGTCGGATTCACCCCGCAGCTTGTTGCAGGATGCTGGCTTGGATTTGATGACCCGAGAATTAAGTTCGGCGGCTCATACGGACAGGGCGGAAGGGCTGCAGCGCCAATTTGGGGCAGATTTATGAAATACGTTTACGATGACCCTCAAACCACAATGGAACTTAAGTATTTTGAAATGCCACCGGACGTTATTGAAGCAAACGTTTGTACTGTAACCGGACTTCTTGCAAATGAAACCTGTCCCTCATATATTGATCTTATACTGAAAAAGAACACTCAAAGAAGATGCAGCATGACCCATGAAGCCGGTGACCCGGGCAATGCTGAAACTAATGGTGACCCGCCTGCCGGTACTATCGGATTTTAATTTTCCGGTTAACGAAAAATCAAAAATTTATTACTTTGTCAGATTCAACAACCCACTCAGTCAGTTCTGACATTGTGCTCATTGTAATGCCTTCGGGTAAAGCCAGGTTCTTAATACCCCTTGCATCGGCACAGGTACCGCAAATCCTGATCTTTCCGCTTTTTAACAAAACAGATTTCATCATTCGCTCAATATTATAGTAACTGTTTGGAGTATTTTGACTTTGAATAATACAGGTAACTGCATCAGCCATCAGAAAAATATTTACTAAAATTTCCGGATTATCTTTCTGAATTTGCATTGCTAACCTGAAAGCATTATATGCTCTTTCATTGCCATAAGGTGCGTCATTAATAATTATCAGGTATTTCATTTTGTGATATTAATTATTATCCAAACAGCAAATTAGCAACATTGGTATTCAAATAATATGATGAATATCACTTTTTAACATAATAAAACTACAACTTCAGTTAATGCTCATGTTCTCCAAGTTCACCTTTTTTAAGTTCTGATTTCAGATAAAAGGTTCCTTTTGTAACAATTTCCTCGCCTTTTTTCATCTCATCTATCGGGAAGACCTGAATAAATTTATCATCTGATATTCCGGTATTGACTCTGATTTTTTTGAACACAATTCCTTTTTTAGTTGCATCCTCTTTCTTATCTTCTTTCTGTTCACCTTCAACATGCTCGTCATGCTCTTCTATTTCCTTAATTTCATCAGTTTTTACGAAAATATATTTGTTTTCTCCCTCTGTTTCGATTGCCGATATTGGTACAGCAAGAACGCTTTCCTGCTTTACGTATATTTTTGCTGAAACAAACATATTGGGCAGCAGTTTTTCTCTTTTATTATTTATCCCCACCCGGACCTTTACTGTTCGTTTTTCATCATCAAAAATCTTATTCACAAATGTCACAGTGCCTTCATATACTTCGTATGGGTCAACGGATACTTCCAGTGTAACCTTTTGACCTGCGGATACATATGGCAAATCCTGCTCAAAAACGTTTAAGTCAACAAAAACAGTAGAAGTATTAACAATATGAAACATATCTGTCGTTGTTTCAACAAATTGACCGATAGTGATCTTTCTTGAAACAACATTTCCTGAAATTGGCGAAACAATGGGATAATATCTCTGTAACTCTGTGTGTACAGTTGTATCCTCATAATTATCCAGCCGGGATTTTGATACTTTGTAATTCAATAATTTTTGCTCAGCCGATTTCATCCCAACAACGGCATGCTCATAATCAGCTTTTAATTTTGAAAGCTCTTTTTTTGAACCGATGTTATCGGAAGAAAGTTTTAATTGTCTTTCATACTCAATTTTAGCATGTTCGTATTCATGCTTAGCTTCTAAATATTCAACCTGAGCGTTTATAAGGTCAAGGTTTTCTATTGTAGCTATTGTCTGTCCTGCATGTACATAAGTGCCCTCTTTTACATAAATATTCTTTACTCTGCCCGGGATTATACTTCCAACTCTGGACTCCTGATCCGGATTAATCATTACCTCACCATTTACTTTTATATATCCTGAAATATTCTGTAAATCCAGTTTTGCAGTTTCAATCCCCATTATTTTTATCTGCTCATCAGTTAGTGCGACTTCGTCAGAATGTTCATCGCCGTGATCAACGGCAGGCTTTTCCTGTTTAGAGTGCTCCTTTTCTTCTATTTCATTCTCTGATTTGCCGCAGCCACCCATGTAAAACAAGCCGAGAGTAAATATGAATATTATCAAACATTCCCCCAGGATATTCAGATGTCCTGTTTTATTTAACTTTATTATTTTCATCTTATTTCTCCAGCGGTAATTTTTTCCAGTTTCATTATTGATTTGGTATAACTATAAATTGAGTTTAAGTATTGCGTTCTCGTTTCGTAAACAATTTGTAATGCCTGTAAATATTCAACATAATCTATAGCTCCTTCTTCATAACTTATTTTTGCCTGCCTGAGGATCTCATTAACTTCGGTAATAGCTTCATCATGAAAGAACTGTGACTGCCTCAAGCCGTTTTCATATTCTTCAAATGTCAGGGTAACTTCATTTTCGAGCGAGCTCTTTGTGCTCATTCCCTCACTTGTTGCTATTTTAAGTTCAAAATTGGATTCTTTTATATTCCCAGAAGGTTCCCACCAAAACCATAAAGGCAATCCTACTCCAAACTCAATACCCCAAAAATCAGCATCGTCCCCGATCTTTTGGGTATAATATCTGAAAGATAAATTCGGAAGCAATTCAGATTTGGATAAGGAAACCTTATTGGAAAATTTTTCTTTTTGAAACTTTATTATCTTCAAATCCGGATTGTTTGATAGTGCTGCACTCATTACATCATCTTTAGAAAGAATTATCGGTCTGAAGTTCAGCTCATCAGCAGGTTCTATCTCAAAATAAGTTACATTCATCAGTTTTCTAAGCTCTGATCTGGTTATTACTATTTCCGATTCAATGTTTTTAACTTCGTTCTCAAATTTAATCTTATTAACTTTTGCCCCCAATACTTCGAGGTTTGAAGTTGAACCTGCATCATATTTTTTCCCGGCTGTAAAGAGAAAATCATTGAATATTCTCAGGTTTTCTCCGGCTATTTCCAGAAGCTTATAGTTCAGAATAAGCTTTAAATATGAGATCTCAACTTCATATTTGATGTCATATGCCAGTTTGTTTAACTGCTCTTTGGCAATATTTACCTGCGAACCCTGTACATTGGAGCGCAGGAAATAGCTGGTTGGGAACTCTAATTCCTGCAGAATTCCTATTTTTCTTGATTCAAAGTTTCCTATGCCTCCCTTTACACCTTCATATTCCATGAATAGTTCAGGACGGGGAATGTTAAATGATCTGAGTTTCGCCGCTTCTTCTTTTTCAATATTCAGTTTTGCAGCTTTGATATCCTGATTATTTTCCATGGCAATTTTTATTGCCTCGTCAAGTTTTAACTTCTGGGATAAAGTATTTCCGTCTAACAGATAAAAAATGAGATATACAGAGGTCTTTATAATTAGTTTCTGAAAATGATTCATATGCTTATTTAGATTTATTGAAATCATATTTTGGATTAACATGCTTATTAAAGATACCGTACAAAACAGGCAGAACAATTAAAGTTAAAATTGTAGAAGATATCAGCCCGCCAATTACCACCGTTGCCAAAGGTCTCTGTACTTCAGCACCAGCACCCCGGGATACTGCCATTGGAATAAAACCCAATGATGCAACCAGGGCAGTCGTTAAAATCGGTCTTAATCTTATGCCCGTTCCTTTAATTATACGATCATGAACATTACTCATACCTTCATCTTCTAGTTTGTTAAAATATGCAATCATTACAATTCCGTTTAATACAGCAACACCAAACAAGGCTATAAAACCGACCCCCGCAGAAATGCTGAATGGCATATCCCTGACAAGAAGCGATACAATTCCGCCAACAATTGCAAAGGGAATACCGGAAAATACCAATAAGCCCTGTTTAATGGAATTAAATGCTGCGAACAGCAATGCAAATATGAACAGAAGTGCAACCGGTACTGCAATTAGAAGCCTGCCGGTGGCACTTTCTAGATTTTTGAACTGTCCTCCATATTCAATGATATAGCCGGGGGGGAATTGAACATTAGAGTTTATCTCGTTTTTCAATTCTTCTACAAAGCTTCCTATATCCCTGCCTCTTACATTTCCCTGAACAACGATTCTCCTTTTGCCGTTGTCTCTAGTAATTTCAGCAGGCCCTTCTTTTATTTCTATATCTGCCAGCTGCGATAAAGGTATTTTTATTCCCGAAGGGGCAGTAACAAGTATATTCCATACAGATTTCAGGTCTCTTTTATACTCATCATCATATCGGATCACAATATCAAATTTTCTGTCTCCTTCAAATATTACACCGGCTGTCTTTCCTGCCAAAGCTGTTTCTATAACTTCGTTCACGTCAGATACATTAATACCGTATAAGGCGATTTTATCCCTGTTAATCTTAATTTGCAGTTGAGGTAAGCCTTCTAATTGCTGTACGGATATATCTTCCGCTCCGTTAATTGAAGACATTACATTTGAAATTTCATTACCTTTTTCTGAAAGAACATTTAAGTCATCGCCGAATACCTTCACAGCTATATCACCCCGGGCACCTGAGAGAAGTTCATTAAACCGCAGCTCGATTGGCTGGGTAAAGGATATACCAATGCCCGGTATTACAGATAATTCTTTATGCATTTTTTCGATGAGTTCCTCTTTTGTTTCTGCGGATACCCATTCCTCTTTCGGTTTTAATATTACTATTACATCTCCATATTCAACACCCATGGGATCTGTTGCAATTTCCGGTGCACCAGTTTTGGTTACAACTGTTTTTACTTCCGGGAATTTTGAGATTAAGACTTTCTCCAGCTTAGTCTGTATATTAACTGATTCTGTTAATGATACTCCCTGCAGCCTTGTAATATTGAAAGCAAGGTCCCCTTCATCAAGTTTTGGGATAAACTCGCCTCCAAGCCTGGTAAATACAAATAAACTTGCCAGCAGTATTAAAACCGCACTACTTATCACAGGCAGCTTTCTCTTTAAGGCAATTTCAAGTAATGGGCGGTACACTTTCTTAATATAATTAATGATCGTATCGGCAATAGTTTTTTTTCCGCTAATATTACGTTTCAAGATCAAAGAGCACATCATTGGAACATATGTAAGAGATAAAAGTAATGCCCCGGCAAGTGCGAAACCTACAGTAAATGCCATTGGCTTAAACATTTTGCCTTCAATCCCACCTAAAGCAAATATCGGGAGATAAACTATAAGAATAATGAGTATCCCGAAAATTGCAGATTTAATAATACCTGACGAAGCATTAAATACAGTTTCATCCATTTCAGTTTTTTCAAGAGGTTTATTATTTAAATGTATCTTTGCGGCAATAATTACAATAACTGATTCCACAATAATTACTGCACCGTCAACTATTAAGCCAAAGTCTATTGCACCCAGAGACATTAAATTACCCGATACTCCAAAAATATTCATCATGATTAATGCAAAAAGCATAGATAAAGGAATAACAGAAGCCACAATAAAACCTGCACGCAGGTTTCCAAGCAGCAGAAATAAAACCAGAACAACTATAATACCTCCTTCTATCAGGTTTCTTTCTACAGTTGCAATTGTATTATCAATCAGGTTTTCCCTGTTATAGTATTCATCTATAGTAATTCCTTTGGGAAGAGATGGTTTTATCTCTTTAATTTTTTCGTGAACTCTTTGGGCAACTTCCCTGGAGTTTGCTCCTTTTAACATCATTACAATACCGGTAACAACTTCACCTTTACCATCCTGGGTAACAGCTCCGACTCTTAACCCTTCTCCGTATTCAACAACTGCCAGCTGCTTTAGATATATTGGTGTACCGTGTTCGGTCTTTACTACTACATTGCGCAAATCTTCCATATCTTCTATCAGCCCGATACCTCTGATAGAATATTGGTCAGATTGCTTTTCAATAGATCCCCCGCCAACATTGCTGTTATTTCTGACTACAGATTCGTACACTTCATGTAATGTGACATTATAATTAATCAAAGCATCAGGGTTAATATGTACATGGTATTGTTTTTCGAACCCTCCAAAACTGTTAATCTCTGCAACTCCCTCTGTACCGAGAAGCTGACGTTTTACAATCCAGTCCTGAATTTCCCTAAGCTCAGCATAACTGAAAGAAGTATCGTCGTGATTTTCAGGTCTGACAACATACTGATAAATTTCTCCAAGCCCTGTGCTTACAGGTGCCATTTCAGGCTTTCCCAGCCCTTCGGGTATGTTTTCCTGCGCTTCCTGAAGTTTCTGAAAAACAAGATTCCTTGCAAAGTATATATCTACTTTATCATCAAAAACAATTGTGACTACCGATATTCCGAATTTTGAAATTGAACGCAGCTCAACTACATCAGGAATACTTTTCATTGAAATTTCTATAGGGTAAGTAATAAACCTCTCAATCTCAGATGCAGAAAGTGTTGGGCTTGATGTTATTACCTGGATTTGATTATTAGTAATATCAGGCACTGCGTCAATAGGGAGTTGAACAGCAGAATATATGCCAACCAGGATCAAGATCAAAATGCAAAACCCAATAACAGGTTTTTGCTTTATTGAAAAAGCTATTATTTTATCTATCATAAACAAACTCAATATAAATTAAGGCGGCCCGCATACATTGCGTGCACACAAAGAATAATTCAAAAACTAAGTTAGTTTATGCTTTTGGAGGCGGAGAGGTTGGTTTCAGTGTGAATAGAGAAAGATCACCTGAATGAGAAGATTGGAAATCAGCTGAACTGAATGAAATTTGCAGCGTGTAAATGCCTGCAACAGAAACTACCGTATTGCAGCAAACACAGTTGCAAAGCGGAGGACATGTGTCATTGTGGTCATCAGTATGATGATCTTCGACATGAACAATTCCCTCTGTTTGACAAAAACTGACAGAACAGTCATGTACACATGTATTAAAAGCCAGAAACAGTAAATATGTTATTAAGATTTTTATCAAATTTTTCAGTATCCGCAAAAAAACATCATCAAATATAGACCCTGTGGACGAATTAATCAAGTGATTTGAATAATTGTGATTTTTATATTTAATGAAATTATATATTTAAAATAAATAACTATTTTTGATATGGATGCATTATTTATCATCATTTGTTGTTCTCAATACGATCAGCCCCAATTCCTCCTTTCTTCGTTTCATTAATGCAATTTCATTTATTTTGATGCCTCTTACGGTTATATTTGCTCAATGTCATCTAATATGTACAGAATAAAGCTCAATGAATTCGAAGGCCCTTTGGACCTCCTGCTCTTTTTTATCCAGCGGGATGAACTGGATATTCATAACATACCCATATCAAAAATTACCAATGAGTTCTGCGAGTATGTGAACTATATCCAGGTTCTGGATCTTGAGCTTGCAAGCGATTTTATTCTCATGGCAGCCACTCTCATTCAGATCAAAGCGAAGATGATGCTCTTTAAGCCTGATGAAGTTGTCGAGGAAGAAGAAGACCCCCGTTATGAGCTGGTTAAAAGACTGCTTGAATATAAGAGGTTTAAAGATGCATCGGCAGAGTTCGCAAACCTGGAAGAAGGGAACAGAAAATTATTCCTTCGTAATGATTTTGACGCTGATTACAGGATCGATGAATCTCTGGAAGAAGACCTTAGTATACAGAACCTGACTCTCTACAATCTCATCAAGGCATATAAATATGCAATGGAGCATCAGCCGAAGGAAGTTGTTCATAATATTGTTAGAATGAACGTTTCTATTGATGAACAGATCCTGTATGTGGATGAGAGATGCTCAAATGAAGAATATGTCTCGTTTTTGCAGATGATCCTTGGAATGGAAAAAATAAGGGTTGTAGTTACATTTATAGCAATACTGGAAATGGCCAAAAACGGCGTAATCGGCATCAGGATAAATGAGGCTTTGACTGATTTTCACATATTTAAGGT
>JANWKI010000136.1 GCA_025451455.1 Ignavibacteria bacterium | reverse complement strand
GAACAGAATGCCGGGGTTATAATTATTGCTGCTACAAACAGGCCGGATGTACTTGATCCCGCTTTGCTCAGGCCGGGCAGATTTGACAGACAGGTTGTAGTTGACAGGCCCGATGTAAAAGGACGCGAAGGAATATTCCTGGTTCATACAAGAAATATTCCTCTTGATAAGAATGTGAGTCTTGAAGTTCTTGCCAAAGGGACACCCGGGCTTTCAGGTGCAGATATTGCAAACCTCGTGAATGAAGCTGCGCTTCTGGCCGCAAGGAAGAACCAGGATAAGGTTACGATGGCTGATTTTGAGGAAGCAAAAGACAAAGTTATGATGGGTATGGAAAGAAAGAGCATGATAATTTCTGAAAAAGAAAAGAAGACCACTGCTTACCACGAGATCGGTCATGTACTTGTAGCAAAGATGACCCCTGAATCAGATCCGGTGCATAAGGTCACAATTATTCCGAGAGGAAGAGCGCTTGGCGTTACCACATACCTTCCTATTGATGAAAAACATACATATTCAAAAGAATACCTTGAAGCAATGATAGCCTATGCGATGGGGGGGCGCGCTGCTGAAATGATCGTTTTCAACCAGCTGACAACCGGCGCCGGGAATGATATTGAAAGAGCAACTGCCCTGGCCAGAAAAATGGTATGTGAGTGGGGCATGAGCGATAAACTCGGGCCGCTTACATTCGGAAAGAAGGAAGAGGAAATATTCCTGGGCAGAGAAATATCGCAGCACAGAGATTACAGCGAAGATACAGCAATAATTATTGATCAGGAAGTGAGCAAAATTGTTAACCGGGGGATGGAACGTGCTGAAACTGTCCTTAAGAACAATATGGATACTCTTCATAAACTCTCAGCAGCACTGCTTGAAAGAGAAATACTTGATTCATCGGAAATTGATGTTATTATGAGGGGCGAGGTTCTTCCTCCGATGGAGCTGCTCAATGCAAAAGACGAATTGAAAAATGGAGTACCTGCAGCAACAAATGGTTCTGAACAAAAAACTGCTGATACAAAAAAGGAAGCAAAACAGGAGCTTAATCCTGAAGCCAAAGAACCGGGTATCAAGAGCAAAAATGAATAATGATCCTTGCTGCAATGGATTATTTTCTATGATCTGAATTATTTTACCAGTCCGCCTGCGGCGGACTTTTTTTATTCATATTTTTAAACCCGGATTTTTTAATACTCCGAAAAAAATCTATTGAATCCAAATTTAGAAAATAATCCGACACCTTTTAAGGGTGAAGTATTCAGGAAATTGATACATTATTCATCCGCTGTGATACCGGTTGGCTATCTGTTCCTGGATAAATTCACTGTTCTTTCAATTCTTGTTGTTTTGTTATTCTTCATGATCGTATTTGAATTCCTCAAATACAGGAACGATACTTTTTACCGTTTTTACCTGAAATATTTCAGGGACATGCTTCGTGAACATGAATATGACCGGTTCAAATTCAGGATCAACGGAGCCTCATGGGTAATACTGTCTTCAATATTCTGCATTTTACTCTTTCCCAAGCTGATAGCTGTTACCGGGCTGTTAATGCTTTCATTTGCTGACAGCTCCTCAGCGCTTTTTGGAAGGATATTCGGCAGGAAACAATACGCTCCAAACAGGTCTTATGTTGGTACAGCTGTTTTTTTTGTTGTTGGTTTATTAATAGCACTGCTTACTCCGAAGTATTTTGGCGGGTTAAGAGAGTACCTGATAGGATTTGTAATGGTAATTGTGACAACAATTGCTGACGGTATGAGCCTTCCCGTAGATGATAATTTTACTATTCCCGTTGTTTCCTGCTCGGTCATGTATGTATTGTATATGCTTCTTTTCCCGGGAATTATATTCTGAGTGAACTATCTTTGTGAGTTTTTTATAAATCGATAAATTTTTTCAATTAATATATGTCATTAAAATGCGGTATTGTAGGATTGCCAAACGTTGGCAAGTCAACCCTGTTCAACTGTTTGACCTCTTCAATGCAGGCCGAAGCAGCAAACTATCCTTTTTGTACTATTGAACCGAATCTTGGAATTGTTACTGTACCTGATAAAAGGGTGGATGAGCTTGTCAGGCTTTACAATCCGAAAAAAGTTGTTAAGACAGTAATTGAATTTGTTGATATTGCAGGACTTGTTGCAGGTGCATCTAAAGGTGAAGGCCTGGGAAACCAGTTCCTATCGCACATCCGCGAAGTTGATGCCATTATTCATATCGTAAGGTGCTTTGATAATGACAATGTAATTCATGTAAACAGCAGGGTAGACCCGAAAGCCGATATTGAAATTATCGAAACAGAACTGATATTAAAAGATATCGAAACCGTCGAAGCACGCATACGCAAATCTGAAAAGCTGCTTAAAACCAATGATAAAAAATCCAAAGAAGAATATCAGAATTATGTATCTCTGAAAAAACACCTTGAGTCAGGCAGGCTTGCAAAATATTTCGTCGATGTATTCCGCAAGTCACATTCACCTGATGATATCATGCATTTGACTGATTTGAATCTGCTCACAGATAAGCACGTATTGTATGTTGCAAATGTTGACGACAAGAACATACACGGCAATGATTACTCAAAAGTTGTTGAAGAGATCGCCGGTAAAGAAGGTGAGCTGGCTATAGTACTTTCCGTTGAGATTGAATCGGAGCTTTCACAGCTTGAGCCTGCTGAAGAAGCTGAATTCTTAAAAGAGCTTGATATTGATGAGCCCGGTCTCGATAAGCTAATCCATACTGCATATAAACTGCTTGGATTAAATACCTTTTTCACAGCAGGAGAAAAGGAAGTTCATGCATGGACAATTATCAAAGGTACAAAAGCACCTCAGGCAGCGGGAGTAATACACACTGATTTTGAACACGGATTTATCAGGGCAGAAATTATCGGTTATAATGACCTTATTACGCACGGAAGCGAGCATGCAGTTAAAGAAAAGGGTCTGATGCGTGTAGAAGGCAAGGATTACGAAGTCAAAGACGGTGATGTAGTGTATTTCAGGTTTAATATATAACTTCATGAATTTCATAAAATAGAAAACACTGGTATGTCACACAACCTTTATTTAAATGTCAAAGTATTGAACAGAATCCGCAAAAACAGGCGTTCATTGAATTAATAATTCTTCATTTTTTCATTTGAAATTGCCAAAGTTTGTATTAATTTTAAGTATTGTTTATAAAATCTCATAAAACAACAAAAACAATGAGAGCTATATTTGCTGCATTAATTGCAGCCCTTCTTTTTTCTTTTACGCCCTCGGTTTCACAGGATAATTCAGACGAAAATAATAATATGTTCAATCTTGATGTGCTGAACTTCTATTCAACCGAAGGAACACGCTCAAGAGTGGATGTTTATGTAGAGATCCCCCTTCGGAACATGGAATTCAAGAAATCGAAGACGGATAAGACAAATTTTATTTCAAAATTTGATCTGAATATTGATGTTATCGATAAAGATAAAAATGTTATTTACAACAACGTTTCGAAGGAAGAAGTTACCACAAAAACAACGGGGCAGGAATACCTTTCGCAGAACTCACAGATCCTGACAAGAAACCTGTTCCTTCCTCCGGGTGAGTATGATGTAAAAGTTTCAGTGTTTGAACAAAGCACAAAAAGGATCGTTGAACAGGATAAAAAGATCTGGGTAGAGGACTATTCAACTCTTCCATTAAGCATAAGCAATGTCATGATAGTTTCGCATATCGCATCAACCGAGGGTAAGAAAATGATCACCCCGGATGTAGCAAGGAATGTTGCTGCAGTCGATACATTTTACCTGTTCTATTACGTTTACAGGAACAACGAAGATGAAAATATTGATGTCGATTGCAGGATTTTCGATCCGGAAAAGAAAGTAGTATTTGCCAAAAAAGAAATAATCAATGTTGCCGGCGGCTCGTTATTCCAGAACCAGGTTTTCATGGCAGTTCCTACAAATGAATTCGGATACGGCAAATATACAATAGAAATAACTGCAGCAAGCAGTAATCATAATACAACAGTTAGATCCTACTTTCAGAATGAAAGCCTTGATTTTCCGGTTCCTCTGAAAGAAATAGACCTGCTTATCGACCAGCTTCAATATGTGGCTAAAGAAAATGAGATAGATTACATCCGTGAAGGTAAAACAAACTCAGAAAAACAAAAGCGTTTCCTTGATTTCTGGAAGAAAAAAGACCCAAGCCCGAATACTAAAAGAAATGAATTTATGCAGGAATATTACATCAGGGTAATTTTGGCAAATAAGTCCTTTTCTACTTCATATACACAGGGATGGCGGACAGATATGGGAATGGTTTTTATTATTTTCGGACAGCCAAGCAATGTTGAGAGGCATCCTTATGAAATGGACTCGAAACCGTATGAGGTATGGCAATATTACGAGATTAGCCGGCAGTTTGTATTTGTTGATAATTCCGGCTTCGGAGATTACCGGCTTATAACTCCTATCTGGGAAACTTTCAGGTACTAATATCCTTCATTCTTGCCGGTTTCTGCGGTTATACCCGCTAGCAGGTTTCTCATTGAAACCTCATCTTTGATCTTATAATCACCTTCAATGTTAACAGTTTGAACTGAATGCGTCGGTCCGCCGATAGTTACCAGGTTCACTATATCGCTTTTGGCAGTATCCAAAACTATTCTGTAATCCCGTTTAACGCTCCGGAACTTTGTTATCTTCGCAATTTCATTTTCGAGTGCTCCTCTGCCTGATTTTCTCATTTTTTCGCCAAGAAGGTTATAGTAAGCCTGTGCTTCAGGACCCAGAATATTCCATGCTTTGGACATATCTCGCTGCTCAGCAGCAACAATAAATGCAACTACGCATCCATCGGGTGTTTTATGAATGTTCTGGCATCCGGATAAGTATACGGATAAGTATACGGCTGCAGCTAATAGCAATATTAAACTAATGGTTTTACTCATTCCGGAATCTGGTTTCATTGTAATTGTAATCCTCTATTAATTTCTGTAAATTTACGAATATATTATATCATTTATATCAATAATATGAAATTTAAATTCCTGCTCTTAATTTATATTATGAATATTTTGGTTAAATTCTTCAGCTGCCGCTCATACATAAAATGACTAAACCTAGGGAACAGAAAAAAGATAGTACGTTATTTTTTTATATAATCCTTGCGGTAATCACATTTGCCCTCTATGCGAATTCACTTTCTAATGAATTTGTATTTGATGATGAATCGGTTGTGATGGGTGATGAATCCTTAACAAAACTTTCCAATATCCCGAAATATTTTACCGGCGAGCAGGGCTTTCATAAAGTAATAGGAAGGTATTACAGGCCGGTTGTTTCTGCTTCGTATAACATTGACTTCGCTTTATGGGGATTGAAGCCGTTCGGATTTCATTTGACAAATGTTCTCATCCATGTAATTAACGTACTTTTGTTTCTCAGGCTGTTATTGTTAATGTTTTCCGGCTCAGTTTCAAAGTTCAAAAATTACGGTATTCTCATTGGTGCCGTCCTTTTCGCCCTGCACCCCATACACACCGAAGCCGTTGCATGGGTAAGCGGGAGGACAGACAGTCTCTCATGCACTTTTTTCTTCGCCTCCTTTATTTATTATTTTAAATATTCATCAAATGAAAATAACAGGAATTTGATCTTAACACTTTTATTTTATTTGCTTGCTCTTCTTTCAAAAGAAATGGCAATTACCCTTCCGGTTGTGATAATCCTTTATGACCTGGTAATTAATAAGCAAAGCATAAGAAGCGCTTTCAAAGAGAAACTGAAGATATATTCTGCATTTATTATTCTGTCAGTGCTGTATTTCATTTTAAGGTGGGTAGTTTTGAAAGATGTTCCACAGCGCGAATCATATTTCTATTTCTATGGAAAGGATCTTGCGACAGCTTTTTTCACAATGCTTCAAACAATACCGATATATTTTAAGCTTGCAGTATTTCCGTACGGTATGTTATACCATTACGGCGGTTATCTGCCTTATGTCTCTTCACCGTTTGAGGCAACCGTTATATTCTCAATTATCTTCCTGCTGATAATTGGGTTTGCTGCGTTTTACCTTTTCAAAAGAATGCCATTTGTATCTTATTCAATATTGTTTTTTTTCATAACACTTTTGCCGGTAATGAATATTATCCCGACAATGAATTTCATGGCAGACCGATTCCTGTATATTCCTTCAGCATTTTTGAGCTTTGCCGTAATTGCAGTTATTTTGAAGTATTACACTCCGCAAAAGTCTGGATTAGTTATAACAGTTTCGGCTGTGGTATTGATTGCTTTCGGAGCTATGACGATCTCGCGCAATGCTGACTGGAAAACTAATGATATTTTATTCATGAGCTGTGACGGCAAACCTGGTTCGGTGTTATATGTTAATATCGGAAATATTTATGCGAATAAGGGAGACTACAGGAAAGCAGAAGTTTATTACAGGAAAGCAATTGAACTCAGGATCGGTTCAGTACTTGCAAATAATAACCTTGGTAAGCTTTTTTTGATTAGCGGCAATTATGACTCTGCTTATTATTACATGCACCAGGGTTATTTGCTTGATACTTTATCTCCTGAACCAATGCACTCCATGGCTCTGCTGAATGCAAAGTTCGAAAAGCTGCCTGAAGCAATTCTATGGCTCGAGAAGATACAGAGCGTAGCGCCCAATTACATGAACTCTCTGCAAATGCTTGAAGAACTGAAGGCGCGACAGAAGATGGGCTCGGTAAATCCGAATTCAAATACTAATGCTGATCCTGATGTAATGAACAAAACCGCAGAATTGGAAAAGTCTTCTTATGAGCATTATCAGAAAAAGGAATATGATGCCGCTATTAAGGAGCTGGAAGAATTAATTAAGCTGAGTCCTTCAATGGCATCAGGTTATTATAATAATATCGGGATGTGTTATATGGATAACGGGAAATTCAGTGAAGCAATAGAGAGCTTTGGAATGTCAGTAAAGGAAAACCCGAAATTCTCCTCGGGGTATAATAATCTTGGCACATGTTACGAGAAATTGGGAGATATTTCCAAAGCAAAGGATAATTACAAAAAAGCCGTGGAGGCAGACCCTAATAACCAGTCAGCAAAACAGAATCTGGAGAAGTTGAAATAAAAAGTAAAACTTCAACTCTATTTCAGTAAGATCATTTTCCTTGTTTCTCTAAAATCGCCTGCTGTAAATCTGTAGAAATATATGCCGCTTGAATAATTGGCGGCGTCCCACTTGTGATTATAAATGCCGGGTTGATATTCACCTTCAGTCAGTACGTCTATCAGTTTTCCAGAAACATCAAATATTTCAATAGTAATATTGCTTTCTACCGGAACAGAAAATCTTACAGAAGTTACCGGATTAAATGGGTTTGGGAAATTCTGTTCCAGTTTGAAATTTGAAGGTACTTCAGTTTCCACATTGTTAACGAACGTAAGTCCACCATCTGTTGTTTTAAGTACCGTACCACTACTCCCAGCAACAAAGCCTGTATTTTGGTCAGTAAAGATTATCTTATTGAGATAATTGGATGTATAAGAGGGTGCAATTTGCCAATTCAAACCGCTATTTAATGAATATATCATTATTCCTTGCTCTCCGACTGACCAGGCTATATTATCACTCAGCATTGTAATACTCATTAGTCTTCTATTAGTGGGTGAGTTATGTTGTGTCCAGTTGAATCCGAAATCAGTTGTTCGTAAAATTTTCCCTGAATCACAACAAATTAAACCAATTCCTGAATTTCGTAAATATATGCTGTTTGGGTAAACTGAAACCTGCTGTACAAACCAGTTAGCACCATTATTCAAGGTAGAATAAATTTTTTTGATTGAACCAGGAATTGAATTTCCTAATACAATTCCCGTATTTTCGTTTGTAAAATGGAATTCGTAAAAACTGGTGCTTGGTACATACAAAAAATCAAACCACCCTGTTCCGTTATTTCTGATAAGTTTTCCCACACAACACATTATAGCATTACCTGCGCCTCCAATCTTATAGTATTCTGCATATACTTCAGTCAAACTTGTCACCCATGAAACACCACCATCATTTGAAACTTGGATTGTACCGTACCAGCCGTGTCCGGCATAACCGTCACCTCTTGTTCTGTATATTGTTAAAGAATCTTTGCAGTAAACTGAACGTACAAAAGTATTTGGACCTTCAAAATAACCATTATTACACAAACCTTGTATAAGCCATTTATTCCCACCATTAGTAGTTGCCCAAAATTGCTCTGCATCTGCCGCTACAAATCCTTTATTACTATTTGCAAAAGAGATATCTACACATGAATTAGTTGAACCTCCAATAATATCCCACACTAAATTAGTTCCAGAGTCATGGTGCAATATTCTTCCGCCTTTTCCTGTAATATAAATATTCGAGTTATCAAGAATATGAATCGAGTAATCTATAGCATATTGTACATTTGATGGGCCCATTACAATCCAGCTATTTCCCCCATCTGTCGTCTTACGCATCTGATCAAATCCGAATGTTCCAAAGCCAAGAAGCGGGTTCAAATAAGAAGCTCTTGTTAATAAACCACCGAAATTATATTGCTGCCAGCTGGTACCTGAATTTGTCGTTCTATAAGTATTCTGGTACCCTGCATATAGATATCCGGTATCAACGGAAGCGAAATGAACGTGGTAAGTATAACTGTTCCCAAGTCCAGGATTAATTTGCTGCCAGTCTATTCCAAGATTTGTGCTTTTGAAATATGTGCCGTTTGTAGACCCAATAAATAATATGTTATTAAATTTGTCAATTTCAAATAAAAAGGGTGTGTTCAAATTTGTAATTGTCCAGTTGTTTCCTGAGTTAGTACTTTTCAGTATCCTCCCGCTATTACAAACTACGAATGCATTGATATTATCGAAAAAAAATATTTTGGTCAATGTTAAATTCGTAACGGGACTTTGCAAAATCCAGTTTTCACCTGAATCCGTTGTTGTAATTACGGTGCCGGTATCACCAACTGCAATACCATTAGTTGATGAATAAAACCAAATTGAGTTGAGATTTTTGGTTGTAGGGGTAGATTTTGATGACCATGAAAATCCTGCATTAGTAGTTTTGTATATACTTCCAGTAACGCCGCAAACAAGACCTGTATTTGTGTTAATAAAATATACAGATTTTAAATCAACTTGTGGCTGTGGATTCTGTGACTGCCAATTAACTTGTGAAAATAAACTTAAATTAAGTATGAGACTGAATATAAGGCAAGATATGATATTCATAGTTACCTCCAACTGAAATATAACTGAAAATGATCAAAAGGTGTATGTTAAATTACAGTAGATTGCTGGCCAGTTCAGCCAGTTCGGAGCGTTCGCCTTTTAACAGATTTACGTGTGCATACACATCCTGACCCTTAAAATGCTCTATCAGGTAGGTGAGACCGTTGGACTGGGAATCAAGATACGGATGGTCAATCTGGTAAATATCGCCTGTAAATACAATTTTTGCTCCTTCGCCGACCCTGGTAATTATAGTTTTAACTTCGTGGGGGGTTAAATTCTGTGCCTCATCTACAATAAAAAATATCCTTTGCAGGCTTCTGCCTCTTATATAGCTGAGTGGTTCAATCACAAGTTTCTGGTCCTTAACCATTTGTGTTATCTGCTGGTGCTGTTTCTCGGTTTCGGAGTACTGGTCCTGAATTACTTTCAGGTTATCCCAGAGCGGCTGCATATAGGGAGCAAGCTTGCTGTCTACATCTCCCGGAAGGTAACCAATATCTTTATTGCTGAGTGGAACAACAGGCCTTGCAATAAATATCTGCCTGTAATTTTTCTTGATGTTAAGCGCGGAAGCAAGTGCAAGCAATGTTTTACCTGTCCCTGCTTTTCCTGTAATCGTTACAAGGGGAATGTTCAGATTTGTGAGCGCATCGATTGCAAATGTCTGTTCGGCATTCCTCGGTTTAATCCCATAAACTGAATTTTTGTCAACTTTTCGTAACATCTCGTTCTTAAGGTCAATTGCCGCCAAAACGGAATGGCTGGAATTGCGCAGTACAAGATATTTGTTCGGTACAACTTCTGTTTTTGATTTCTTTAAAGTGGTTTTGATAGGAATCTCAAATGGCGGTTTATAAAGTTTCTCAATCAGGTCATGACCGAAATTCTCGATAGTATCCTTGCCGCTGTACAATTCTTCTACATTGATTATCTTATCTGTACTGTAATCTTCCGCCTGTACGCCAACAGCCTTAGCTTTCATTCTCAGGTTAACATCTTTACTGATGAGTATAACCGAGTCGGTTCCCTTTTTCTTCTTTATATCAAGTGCTATGCTCAGTATTCTGTGATCCGGATTATCTTCTTTGAATATTTCCTTAATCTCATCGCTTAACCCGCGGCTGAGTGCAATCGAGACCTTCCCTCTGCCTTTACCCATCGGCACGCCACCGTTAAACAGTGCTGCCGAACCGGTCAGGTTATCCAGAGTTCTCGCAAACTCACGGGCATTGAGGTTAATCACCTGGCTGCCGCGCTTAAAATGATCGAGCTCTTCGATGACCGTTATCGGGATGACAATATCGTGTTCCTTGAACTGGTTTATACACGTAGAATCATGCAGAATAACATTAGTATCAAGAACAAAAGTCTTTTTTGCCGATTTATTAACCTTCATTTATTGAATTTATTGTATTTAAAATAAAATGTGAGTTGTATTGAAAAGGGGAATGGACTCTCAGCGAGACTGCCGTTAATCTCAATAAAAGGAAAAAGATCAGATTTTAATTTTCCGGAACTTAGCAAACTTTCATACAAATATAATCATAAATTCAAATAATCACTAAATCAAAATTATGTCAATAAATATTTTCCTAATGATTTCCTAACAAACAAAATTTCAAAACATTACTCTGAGTAATATTATGATAAATATTAAAACTGCTATTAATATTACTATTTTTTGTTCTGAGCTGGACATAGTTAGACAGTGTTTTTCTCTGTCTGTAAATATAATGCCTCTTTTGGTCAATAAAAATTTATTAAATTTGTTAGTTATGAAACTATTCCAGAAATTATTATTTTCAAAACTTACTGTTACTTTGGTATTGATCACTTTTGCTGGCTGCCAGACCTCAAAGATCGCTTATATAGAAAGAGAAGATTTTCCCCCGGACAAGATTTACAGGATCTCTATGGTTTACATGAAAGACGGTTCGATAATTGACCTGAAAGATAAGAACCCTGTATATAAACTTAAATCAAAAGGAATTGAGAACATAATTGTGTATGATGATAAAGAGAAATCAAAGACTATCAGGCTTAATGACATTGAAAGAATCAAAATAGAAATAATCGAAAGTAATACAGTTTTAAATGTATTAATTATCGTAGGTTCTGTAGTTCTGTTTTTTCTCATATTATTTATTATTCTTGGTCCGCCCGAAGGTAACATTACCGGATAAGATCCCTGAAACAAATCTTTGCGTATATATGTTAGAATCTGTAATAAGTAAACAAGAATGAAAAAAATGGTTATTTTGTCTCTAATACTATCAATCGGAGTGCTTTTTGGCTGCAGCCAGAAGAATTCTTTGACTCTCGGAACAAAAACTGTTTCAGCAGGAGATTCAACAAATCATACAAACCAAACAAATAGAAAGTATAATGTAATGAAATCAGAAGAAGAGTGGAAAAACAAGCTCACAGAAGAGCAATACAGGGTCACCAGGGAAAAGGGGACAGAACGCCCGTTTAAGAATAAGTATTGGGATAACCATGAAGAAGGTACATATGTTTGTGTCTGCTGCGGGCAGGAACTCTTCAGCTCTGATGCAAAGTTTGAATCAGGTACCGGGTGGCCGAGTTTTTTTCAGCCTTCAAAAAAGGAAAATGTTGAGGAAGAAACCGATAATACTCTCGGAATGTCGAGAACTGAAGCATTATGTTCTAATTGCGGGGCTCATTTAGGGCATGTTTTTGATGACGGTCCGGCACCGACCGGATTAAGATACTGCATGAATTCTGCATCACTTGATTTTAAGAAGAAAGAGTAAATTAAATTTGAAACAATCCTTACATTTTATGACCTTATTAAACTTACTCTGTAAGGATACAATTCAGCAGAGACTATTCCCGATTTTACCGCCGGATCATTTTCCATAATATCTCTTGCTTCCTGTTCAGATCCCGTTTCGATAACGCACAGTCCGAATTTTCCCGTAGTTTCCGGTCCTGCCATAATTAATTTGCCATCTGAAAGCATGCTCTGTAAATAATTAAAATGGTGACCCATGATCTCATTTTCACTCTCTGTTGCTGTTTGAACGAAGTTTTCTTTAAAGGGCCTTATGATGTAAATGAATTGCAGTTTTCCGGCCATTATTAATAAATGAGTGCAATATATAAACCAACAAAAATTAATAATGAAATCAAAAGGGCGAACAAAATATAAAACTGCGAGGGGCTCCTGAGTTTCTTAATTATCAAGTTCTTCCTGAGCGATTTTTATTTTGACCGAAAGTTCTTTTTCACAATCCGGATTCAAGGCAATTGCCCTTTGCCAGTCTCTTATTGCGCCTTCATAATCTTTAAGCCTGAAGCAGGAATAACCCCTGTTGTAATATATGTTATAATTATCGGGCTGCTGTTCAAGTGCCTTTGTATAATCATCAAAAGCATTATCGTAATCTTTAATGGAATAATAACAATTAGCTCTGTAAAAATATGATTCTCCTGTTACGTTAGTTGCAAGTACAGTCGAAAAATCGCTTATTGCATTTTTATATTCTTTCAGCTTAAACCTGGCATAACCCCTGTTATAGTAAGCGCTGATATCGTTAGAGAATTTTTCCAGGTATTTTGAAAAATATATTTCTGCATCTTTGTAATTTTCTTTTTCATTAGCAAGGGTTCCAATTTTATAGTAATTCTCGGGCTCGATAGTTTCGGCAATCAGGTTTTTGGTTCCAGCCAGTTCATAAATATCATTAACAGGTACTGAAAAGTACAAATTACCTTCGTGCTGTCCGCTTACGCTTAATCCAACAAGTTCCCCCCTGGTATTAACAACTGCACCCCCGCTTGAGCCGTCTGTGATTGGGCAGGTCATTTGGATAAGCTTAACATTATTTTCATCGGTTCTGAATCCGCTTACGATACCTTCGGAAATCGAATTCTCATATCCTTCAGGGCTTCCGATAGAATATATCCTCTCTCCGGTCTTCAATATATTGCTGTTACCCTGCAAAACAGGTGCCAGAGTAATACCGGAGGATCTAAGGAGCATAATATCCTTTACTTCGTCATACTTAATGATTTCCACATTTTTAAACTCTTTGCCGTAATGCTTAATTTCTATCCTGCTTGCATCCTTGCATACATGGTAATTTGTAGCTACAAGTCCGTTAAAATCAATTACCACCCCTGAGCCTTGATATATGTTTCCAACATTATCATATGCGACAACGACTACAATTGAATTATTAATTTTCTCGTAGATCTTGTCGGCTGTTAAATCTTCCTGTGTTTGCGCGGGCAAAACAAAATAAGGCAGGAAATTTAACAATATTAGGAATTTGTATTTTCTGAGCATTTAACTCCTTTAGAGCGCTAATAACAAATATAATGAAAATTATTGATTTTTCTATTGGTAATAAATCGTACAAAATCGGTATCCTTGTTGAAATTATAGAATATTCAAAAAACCTTAATTCTGTTGTTTTTTGGAAGTATTAACATTATTTACAGTTGAATTTAAGATATCTTTTTACAAAAAAGCTTCAATCTGTAATTTCAATAGCTGTATCCAAATTACAATCCAGTTTCGCCACACCACAATCCAATAACTTGACTATTTCATAAAAAAACGCTAATTTTGTAGTTTCTAATAATAACGCCGCCCAAAAACACATGGGCGCAGAAATTTATTTTAGTAAACTAAGACTAAGCAGGGATATTACGTG
>JANWKI010000135.1 GCA_025451455.1 Ignavibacteria bacterium | reverse complement strand
GTATCGGTTTTATAGATCCTGTTAATTATGAACTGTGCTTCTGCATCAACTGAAAGCTGCGGCATAGGCCTGTATGTCAATCCAAGCATTCCGCTGAACGCGTTCACCTTTTCAGTATCGTATTCACCCAGCCTGTATCTTGAATAACTGAGTGAGGCTGAGCCTGAGAGCAAACCTTTGATCACTTCCTGCTGCGCATATCCTGAAACACCATCTGACGCGCCTGCATAACCCATATATGTTGTGAATGATAATCCGTAATTGGCATGTGAAAGACCTGCCTGCAGCTTTAATGAAGTATTTTTCCCTGGTGAAGACATAAGAGCAGTAACATCAACTTTTTCATAAATTACATACCCGGCTCTTCCGTAAATATTAATTCCGTTCTTTAAAGTATAGTCCAGCCCGCCTTCAACATCCTGGTTCTTGGAATAATTGAATACCCAGAAGATACTGTTATAATTGAAACGCGGCTCCCTGTAATAATACCCTGCAAAAGCCCTGAAATTATACGGCAGGTTTGCCCGTACATTGAACTCTCCCTTATAAAATTTCCCGAACGTAATATCATAGTAAGCCTTGCCGTAGAAATTATACTTATTAAGCCAGCTGTAATTGAAATCAAGCCCTGCAAGCTGTTCAGCGGGGCCATCGAAGGTTATTTCCCTCTCTGCCGGGTCAAATATGCTGTCAAGCCTTAAAGCTGTGTATGGTTCAGGAGTCCTTTTCCTGTTGGAGTAGCTTACAGATGCCATCAGATCCCTGACACCATAGAAAGTGAACTGTGCTCCAAACAGGTAGTTATTTTTTATTTCAGGGTACCCCGTGAATTCATATGTATAAGGGGTAACAGTGCCTCCGTATAAAGAGAGCTGGTATTCTTTATTTCTGCCGGCTTTTATTTTAAGGTTCAGCCCGTCCATTGTACCCCTGTTAATTCCCGTAAAAATATTCTGCCTTCCAAGCTTTACGTCAAGTATGTTAAAAAGGTTTGTTCCGTTTATGTACAGGTTATAAAACCTGTAGTGGAAACCTTTCCCGACTTTGCTAATCACATCTTCTTCAGTCTGCGCAAGTGTATTAAAGCTCCAGTTGCCCCTGTTAAATTCAAAAAGATAGTTTTGGTATCCCCTTATATGTGATGTTTTGGCATCGGAATTGTTTGAAAGGCTGTCGATCCGCTGCCATGCATAAAAGTAATTATTAAACCTGAAATTAATTGATTGCCCATATACGCTGCCGGCAACAAACATTGCAGCAACCAGAAACAACAGTTTGGGTTTCATTTCTAAATTGATTTAGTAAATCATTTTATTATACAAAAATATCTATAGTTATTTTATTAACTCGTTTTCTTATAACTCATAATTTTTTATGAAACTAAGGTTTCTTATGAACTATTTTTGCCCACATTTCTTCATAGTTGAATCCTTTGAAACTTGGACTTTCCGAATTATGGCATGTTGTACAAAACGCTTCTTTTTCATTGTGAATTATTAGGCCGTTCTCTTTTGCTTTTTCCTTATCCTTCATTATTGAAAGCTTTTTGTATTCAGAACCGGGGCCATGGCATGTCTCACACTGAACGCCGTCTTCTTTGCTGAATGTTGACTCAAGCTCTGCAGGGTCAATTTCTTTTCCTATTGTATGGCACTTTAAACATTGCGGAGTTTCAGCTGCAGCAGTTGTAAAGCCTTTATCTTTGGCAATTTTATCCGCCTCAGGTGTCTGCAGTGTCTTAAAAGCCTGTGAATGTTTGCTGCCCTGCCAGATATCAAGCTGTTTGCCCTGGCTATCTGATTTATGACATGAGCCAGCGCATGTTGTTGCTCCGACATATTTAAAAGCGCCAGCCTTATGTGCATATTCAGCAAGCTTAAAGCTGAATGCCGCAAACATAATTACAGCCAAAGCGAATATTGCTATTTTGGTTTTCATTTTTACCTCTTTAAAAATATTTGGTTATTTTCTTTTGGTTACTGTTAATTTAATAGTTTATTTTGCTAAAATCTTTACTTAAGCACACTCCTATTTTATCATATCTTTGATCTTTTTCTTCTTATCATTTAATGCTGTTGAAATGAGATCATAATTATGAATATAAATGCTCGGATATGAATTTATCTGGTTAAGGATCTTTCTTGCATCGTCAACTTCGGCTTTATCTTCATTGCTGAGATCTAATCCCTTGGTTTGCTTAATAAGCTCTCCCAGCTCACCCGAAATTTTCTTAACATCGGCTTTCCATTCATCCATCTGATCATCATACCCGGCTTCATGGCATTTTAGGCAGACCTTCTTATCAGGTTTTACAACTTTATCCTGCACAACATGGCAGTCATTACACCCGGCGCCGCCTGTTTTCATAAAATCAGGCTGATTCTTGCCAAGGTAGCTTCCGCTGTAAACTGTTTCCTGGAACTTATGGCAGTTTGCGCATGCATCATTTGATTTGCTTTCAGAATGATGACAGCTGTTACAGCTTTGTTTGGTTATTATAAGCGTTCCGTGCTTCTGCTCGTTGGAATGGCACTTATTGCATACTATCTTCTGTTCAACAATATGTTTATTGTGTGAAAAATTCATATCGAATTTTTTTACGCTTATTTCCTGTATTCCTGAGTGGCAGCTGTAACACTCATTTGGAATAAATTCAGAAGCTGAAGAAAATTCAGGCAGTGAATTTGATACACCGACAGTCGATAATGCGTTCTTCATCAGTCCGTAAGCGCCTATTAAGAGCTTATCTGCGAACTGGATGTTATGAACGCTCTTGCCGATCTCTACGACTTTAATATTATGCTCAGCCTGGCTCAATAATTCTTCAGCCTGTGATTTCTTATCGCTTTGGCTTCTTGAGATCATAGGCGCAACGGTTCTATATATAGAGCTGATTGTTCCGAGTCTTTTTGTTGTTCCAACTTTCCATTGCTGTATAAGCTTATCATAGCCTTTTCCGTGGCATTTTTCACATGCTTCGCCGCTGGATTTTGAAGTATTGATATCCATCTTATCCATCTGGTGGAATACGTGGCACCCTCTGCAATTTATACCATTAAGATACATTGCACTGGGGGATTTCTCTACATTAAATCCGTTCTCACCTGTGTATAAACTCACCTGTTGTGTATGTGCATTGGTGTGACATGACTGGCAGTCCGGCGGAGCGGTCGGGTCCATTTGCTGAACTTTATGCTCTATCTGGCTGTGGCAGGTAATACATTTCATGCTGTGCTTCTTGATATGCGTTTCATGCATCAGCTTTGTATCCCTGAATTTTTCAAGCCTTTCGGTTTCAAAATGACACTGGAAGCATCTTTCCTTGCCTACATCACCTTTGCCTGAAACAGTGTTTGAATGGCAGTCAAGACATGCAAGCTTATTCTGCACAACGCCTGTATGATCATAACGGTAGCTTGCCATCTGTTCCTTGGTTTTATTTTCCCAGCTGTGACAGGTTTTGCAGTCCGCCATTTTATCAAATTTATGCTCAGGGTCATCTGACTTCTTAAAATGGCAGGTAAAACATGTTGATTCCGTTACTTCTATGTGCGAGCCCTGTACGACCTGAGAGTGGCAGCTGGTGCATTTAAGCGTCTTGCCCCTTCGCTGCTCCTGCAGGTGATTTTTGTGGCTGAATTGTACTCCCTTAAAATTGTATGTTGAATCCTTCATGCTCTGCATAACGTGGCAGCCTGCTCTATCGCAGGTATTATCGGGTATTTCAGCCCAGGGCTTGCGTTTCTTATAAGACTGGGAAACGTAACTCACTATCTGCACTAGGCCGTTCAGCTTTCCCCTAATTGTACCCGATATACCGGGCTCGAAATGACATTCAACGCAATCTACCTTATTATGTGCGCTTGTCCTCCAGCTTTGATAGAATGTTTCCATATAATGGCATGTCGGACAAAATGCCGGGCGCGATGTATATTCAGCTGAACCTGCAACAAGCAGCAAAAATAATCCGATGTATATTCCGGTAAATAATAAGAACCTTTTGTAACCTCTTATTTTATTGAAAAATCTTTTCTTTTTTACGAAACTATTTTCATTGGGAATACCCTTTGAATTTGTTTCGTTTCCTTTTGCATCGTTGCTCATAGATTCGGAATATAGATTTTTTGTTAGAAATTTAACTTAAGATAAACAGAAATTTGCGAATATAGTAAATCATTTAATTTCACCTGGTCTTTCAAAAAAAGGAAAAACTATGTCAAACAATTTCAGTAATAAGAAAGGAACAAGGATGATTCCTGCTGATACCAAGAGGCCCTCTTTATCAAAATATCCCGGGAAATATTCAGTAAAACCGCGCATACTTTTTGATACTAACTGGCCGCCAATTACAACATTCCATCTCATTAACAGCACCTGAATAAGAAGCATCATTGAAGCTCCCCAGATCATTGTATTCTTAATCTTAATGGGTATTGATTTAATCAAAGTGGTTGCAGATAATATCAGAAACGGTCCCACAGAAAATACAAAGATCTGAAGATATACATATGAGATCTTCAGTTTACCGTTAATAAGCTGTCTTAAAACTTCCCATCTTTCAGTATTTTCGTATGAAATTGATAACACTTCCATTAATTCCAGAACAACTGCGATGATCATAAATCCCCAAAGCCATTTTGCCATAAGCTCATAGCTATCCTGGTTCACAGGTTTTCTTCTTAACCAGTGAACGAACTGGTAAAGGAAGATCAGTACGGCAAGCCCGGAAACTATAGCCGAGAAAATAAAAATAATGAACATCAGCGGCGTTGACCACCAGAGATTTGCTTTTATTGAACCAAACAAAAAACCTACATAACCGTGTAAAACACAGGCAACCGGTATTCCAAAAGCCGCAAGAATAGTTACTATTTTTGTATCGTAAGCTTTTGTGTATTCATTAACAGTTGTATTCCCAAGTATTAAAGTCCAGTAAATTTTTTTAACTATCCCTTTTGATTTTAAATATTTATCAATGAGCTCTGCCCTGTAACTAAACCATATTTCAAGCACTACAATTGTCATATAAAACAGGTAAACAAATCCAAACCCGCTCATGGCAGAATTAAAATTTGGTGTGATCATTATGTTGAAGGCTCTATCGGGCCTTCCAAGATGATTTAAAAGTGGTACGGTTGCAAAACACAGAAAAGCAAGCGAAGAAACAAGTGCAAATTTTGCGATCGGTTTTAATTTCTCCATTCCGAAAACATGATAAAATGATGAGACTATAAACGCACCCGCAACCATTCCGGTTATATAAGGATACAGCACTATCATTACTGTCCACGTAGTATGCAGTTCATTCGGGAATACAAAACTATCGGGAGTCTGCATATTATTTAACCTCCATATCCAGTCCTATATAGTAGCATTTCGGGTTAGTTCCAAGATCAGGTTTCAACGTACCGTACCTTCTTAAATTAAGTATCTTTCGAATCTTGCTCTCAGGATCCTTTAAGTTGCCGAATATCCTTGCTGCCCTTGGGCATGCATTAACACATGCCGGAGCTTCTCCTTTTTGAATTCTATGATAACATAACGTACACTTATCAGCAACTCCTTTTTCATGATCAATATATCTGCAGCCATAAGGACATGCCTGAACGCAATAACCGCATCCTACGCATCTTTCTTTATCTATCAATACAACACCGTCAGGCGATTCATAAGTCGCCCCAACCGGGCAAACCTGTGTGCAGGCAGAATCATAACAATGATTACAAAGCTTGGGTACAAAAAAAGCTTTAACTATTTCAGCTTCATTAAAATTATCATCCTTAAAGCTCTCCAAAGCACCGTTAGGTGAATCAACACGGACTCTTCCATTCTTATCAATTTCATATCTTTCTACCCAGGTCCTGAAATATGAATCAGGTACATTATTTTCAACTTTACAGGCTCTCACACACGCTCCGCAGCCAATACATCTTGTGGTATCAACAAGGAATCCCCAGTCAAATTTACTCAGGTCCTCTGGACTTTTATAATCAATTTCTTTATCTGTTCTGGAAAAAGCAAACAATGAACCCATCATAACACCCGCAGTAGTATACAATCCCAGTTTTAAGAATTGGCGTCTTTCTATTTTATCCATGTTATTTCCCTAAAATCTAAAAAACAATTCTCAGATAAAAATTCAAACTCATTATGTGTTAAGTTCACTTCCATCAATGACAGGTTTTACAGAAATCTTCTTTATGGCAATTACTGCAAAGTTCTTTTCCCTTTACCTCTATCAGTTCTTTGTGCGTTTCACCAAAATCTTTAGGATGCGGCATATCCAGTTTATGGCACCCGTAACAGGAATTCCTTTTATGACACGTTTCGCATGAAGAGGGGTTCTTAGCGCCAGATACTTTATGCAGATCTTTTTTCCAGTCAGCCGTATGAGAAGAGGGTTTACTCTTCATATGGCAGTTTTGACAGCTGTTCGAAGTGTGGCACTTACCGCAAATTTCCTTACTTTGTCCAGCGATATCCTTGTGTTCTGATTTCCAGTTCACTGAATGCGGATTTTGCGCCTTAGAAAGATGCATTTGATGTATCTTATCTTCGTGGCAATTCAAACATATCTTTTCATCACTTTTTGAAATAATAGAAGTATTGCCTACATGGTTCGGCCATTCAATTTTAGGAGGATACTTTTCATCTCTAAATGATTTCTTTTCATGGCATAAAAGACAGAATTTTGCATTACCGTTCTTGTATATCCTTCCGGTAGTTTCATTTTCTTTGTGATACAGATGGCATGTTCTGCAATCTATGTATTTACTATGAGGCTTACTGTTAAAGTCTGCGGTAATTTCCGCATGACAATCCTTACATTCAAAAATAGTCGGGTGATTTTCCACCTCTTTTGGTGATTTTTCCGGAGTTTTGCTGTGGCACTCTGTACATTTATAAACAATAGGATGCAATCTGGAATTTTTCACATCCGTGAGCAAAAAAATCGGTTCATGCGGATTGTGGCACTGAATACACTGTGTTTTAGGATCCGTTACATGCAGGAACTTATAATGATCATCTTTAACGATCTGAGGAAAATCCGCGGGCCTGGCAACTAATTTCTGGTGACATAGCAAACAGCCATCAAGCTTAAATTCTTTTTCCAGATAAGCCTGCTGTTTTGTTATTCCGTTTAAGCTATCACCCTTAAAAAAGGCAACGTGAACGTTTCCTGCACCATGGCAATCAACACAAGGTACGGTGTAATGAGCATCTTTTTCATGAAGGTTATAAATACTTTCATGGCATTCTGAACAGGTTTTACTATTCTGGTTAAGTACCGGCTGTTTCATAATCTCCTGATTTGCATCCCACCTGTAATTTCCTGCAAAACCATAACTATCGGGCTGCATAGCTTTTCGCACTACGATACCTGCCGTTAAAAGAAACAGTAAGATAGAAAAAACAAGGATTATGTGCTTTTTATTACTTAACATCTATAGAATAGTTTTTCTTCAATTCCATACTGAATTCACTTTTTTTGCTGCTCTGTGTTAGGTTCTGGGTTCATTTTACCGATATTACCTGTTTCGATAGTGTCATCTGCTGCAGATTCTTCAGGCGTATTTTTATCAGCTTCCTTTTTATCACCGGCAGGCTCTTCTTTATTTTCATCTTCAGCAATTTCTTTGTTCCGCTGATTTTCAATTTCTTCAAGCTCCAGCGGATGTTCATGTTCCATTTGTTCACGTGTTAAGTATCCCTGTGACCATGCCTTGTTCATGGGCGCAACATCCGGATTAACGAAAATGAAATAAAAGTGCCAAACCAGTATTGCAAGTGATGCCAGTATTGCTTCGTAATAATGAATGGTTGTTGATATATCCATTCCTGTTGTTCCGACATATTTCAGGAAAATATTCTCAAACCACAGGATGAAACCTGTTGCTCCCATAATTACAGTTCCCCACACAACAGCCCAGTATTCCATTTTCTCAATGTAACTGAATCTTCCCATCCTTGGTTTTTCATCTGTTTTTCCCAGCAAATAGAACATCGAATCTTTAAAATCTGTCAAATCCTGTTTTCTCGGCAGAAAATCTCTTACAAGCTGTTTGCCCCGAACAGTAAATAATATATAATAGAGATGATACAATGAAGCCGCTATCATTACAAGTGAAGCTATCCTGTGAACAATACCTCTTGCTTCAAAGGCATGCTCACCAATTACATATACGATCCATTTTACCCAGAAAGCTTCCGGGAATTTAAGCCCAAACCCGGTAAGTATTAAAGTAATAAAGCTTGTAAGCAGAAGGAAGTGCTGGATCCTTTCGCTTTTATTCATCCTGAGATACTTTATACCATCTATGTCATCGTGCCTTTTCATTTTTTCTTCGGATCTTTTTACTTTATACCAGTTCTTTTCTTTTTACTCTGAAGCTTTCTTCTGAAATCCAGTATGTTATGCATGGCCATAAACCCAATCAGCCCGAATATCATGAACAAATAAAATCTTGTTGTCCAGAAAACTATTGGTGAATCCTCCTCGGGGTTTGTTAAGTGGATCTTCTTTGTGAATAAAACTTCAGTCGCACCCGGGTGGCATTTACCGCATGTTTGGGGAAGATTCCTTTTGTTGATCGTAGAAAGCGAATCTTTTGAAGGCCTGACGTTATGATTGCCATGGCAGCTTTCGCAATTGGCTGCTTCAGTGCTTCCTCCCCGGGTAGCCAGCCCGTGGAAGCTTTCGCTGTATGTTTGTGTAACCAGTGTTGGCAGGTCATTTCTTTTTACAAGCTCAACTGAATTATGGCAGTTTGAGCACAGCTGCACAAGATCCCGTGATTTCTGAAGCTTGCTGCCAACATTTTTTGTAACAATACCATGATTGCCGTGGCAGTTGTTGCATGTAGGAGCATCCTTATTATCCTTGTTCACCCCTGCCTGGTGTATGCTGCCTGAATAATCATTTAACTGGTTCACATGGCAATTTGACTGCCCGCATGTAGCTGCAATGTTTTTCTTGCTTATTTTGCTGTCGGGATTATCAGCAGATTCCATTTCATGTGCTCCGTGGCACTGGTAACATGTTGGAGCATCAAAATTTCCGTTCTTCAGCGCCGTATAATGGACACTCTTTTGGTAACCTGAGATAAGCTCTTCTTCTCCCTTGAAATTCTTATGCGGAATTTTTCCGTTCTTATGACAGCTTAAACATTTTTCT
>JANWKI010000134.1 GCA_025451455.1 Ignavibacteria bacterium | reverse complement strand
GAATGCAAATACAATAGAAGGAAAAGAATTTTGACTTTTAATAATTCCCCTCATGAGAGGGGAAGGAGAGACTGCCTTATGGCAGGCGCGGGAGGGGTGTGTTTCATAGTTCACTCAAAAAAAATGAGGTATAAAATCAAATATCTGGTTATCTTATTCTGTGGATTTGTTATCCTTCAGAGCTGCACTGATTTGCCTGAAGGACTGGTGACAAATCTGAGTCCGGAAACTTACTTATCATTATTTCCGGACAGCATCATCAGTCCGCAAAAGACGAGGATAAAGATAACATGGTGGGGAGATGACCCGGACGGGCTTGTTGCCGGCTACAGATTCTCTTTTGACAGTACTAACTGGACTTATACAACTGCAAATGACAGCACTTTTCAATTGATAATTGCAGGCAATGACAGTACTTTCAGGTTCTGGGTTTCAGCAATTGACGATAAGGGAAATATTGACCCTACCCCTGCTACAAATTTATATCCTGTTTACAACTCACCTCCAAGTGTCTCATTCAATGGAGGAACAAGTATTCCCGATACATCATTTCCGTTAGCAACTTTTGCATGGACAGGTACCGACCCTGATGGAAATAATTCCATCAGTAAGTATTACTGGGCGTTAAATGATACAAACTCTTGGAATGAGCTGCCGGGTACAACAACTACAATAACTCTCAGGCAGACAAACGGAATAGTCCCGCTTCAGAACAATAAGCTGTACCTGAAGGTAAAGGATATCGCAGGGACTTATTCACCAACTATCAGCATGCCAGATTCAGGCAGAACCTGGTTTGTAAGGCCTGTAATTGGCAGAATTTTACTAATTGATGATTATCCTTCTTCATTAATTGATAATTCACAAGCTGCTGCTTTTTACAGGAATGTGCTAGATACATTACCATTTGCATACAGTGAACTGGATATAAAAGTCAACAACGGATCAAATATCCCCAAGATCAAAAACCCGATGTTTATAGAAACATTAAAACTTTTTCAATGTGTTATATGGTATGGCAACAGGGGCGCCAGTTCTAACCAAAATCCTAATTATGCATTGGCAACAGAAACATTGCCATTTTATCTGGCAGCCGGCGGGAAAGTATTTTTCAGCGGTGGTTTCGGCGATTTCCTTGACCAGGGATTTAATCCGGTAGAATTTGCACCTGCAGATAGCGTTACTGTTTTCCAGGCTTTGGGAATTACCAGCCAGGTTCCAACAATCGTTTTTAATAACAATTATCCTGTGCTTGAAACCGGCCCTACTGCTCCTGATAGAATAAGGGGGATCAGGTATAAACCTACAGCGCAAATAATATATAAAATGCCGTATAATTCATCATATGATACATCACAAATTACGGTTTGTATTAAAGATGCCATTATTAATCCAAAAGTTTTCTTATTTACAATTGCATTGAACAGAATGAACAATAATGGTAACGCCACTTATTTTCTCAGAAGGATACTTGGAATAGATTTTGATATTCACAACTAAATGTTAAAACATTTTCCAAAAATATTATTGTTTTTATCTCTAATGGCTTCGGCTGTTTACACACAAAACGGCTCGATATCAGGAGTCGTGCTGGATTCAGCCAAATTTCCCGTTCCTGATGTGAATGTGAAGATAAAGGGAAGTTATATAGGTACGGCAAGCGATATTGACGGAAAGTTTCTTCTGGCAAATGTACCGGAAGGAGAATACACTATACAGGTTTCCTCGATTGGCTACAAAACAGTTGAGTATACCGGGATCAAAGTAAAACGGGATGATGTAACAAAGCTAAATATCAATCTGAACACAACATCATTTACAGTGGGAGAGGAAATACTGGTTGTTGGTGAAAGGCCGCTGCTTGATATTGAGCAGACTGAGAGCAAGCATGTGATGACCAGCAAAGATATTGAAGGAAAGATAGTTGATAATGTTATAGATGTTGTAACATTGCAGCCCGGAGTAATTAAACAGGATAATGCCATCTTTATCCGCGGCGGAAGATCTGATGATAATTCGTTTTTGCTCGATGGAGTTTCTGTCCAGGACCCGATGGCAGGTACAGGTTTTGGGCTCCAGCTTTCTGCCCAGGCTCTCGAAGAAGTTGAGGTTATTACCGGCGGGTACAATGCAGAATACGGTCAGGCAACCTCAGGGGTTGTGAATGTACGGACAAAAGACGGAGAATACAAGAAGTACTCGCTTAACCTGAGCTACAAAAGAGATAACCTTGGCTTTAACAAGGATTCAAAGTCATCTTTCAATACCGATATTTTTGAAGCTAATATCAGCGGTCCCGAGCCGTTTACAAAATATTTTTTCAACGATTTCCTGAAGTTAAAAATACCCGGTGAAATTACCTTCTATGGTAATTTCCTTATGAATATTACTGACGGTTTTACTTCTGTATCGGGCTTAACAGACGATGAGACTTTCGGGTACAAAGCAAAACAGCTTTACTCCTCAATATTCAAAGGCACGAAGTTTGCCCCCAGGCAGAATAACAACTGGTATTGGCTGGCAAAGATCACCTGGAAGTTAAAAGAAAATATGAAGCTCGCCTATTCTTTCAATCAGTCAGTGGCAATCAACCAGAATTCACAGAGCCTGCAGACAAATCTTGAATATACCGAGCCGGACCCCGGCTACCAGTATGACTTCCAGGAGATACTTGATAATGCTGATACGTATACTCACTTGAATATATTCAACAGCCTCAGCTGGGAGCATGCTGTAGGGGCGGCAACATTTTATGAGGTCAAGCTCACCAAATTCTATACGCAGTTAAGAGCAGATGCCAACGGTTTGAATTGGGATCAGTACACTGAACCGCAGGATATTATTAAGCCCCCCTTTGTTTATTATGAAACAGGCGATACCAATAATCCATACGGCATCATTCCCGGTGACGGTTTTTATGATATTGGAAATGCCAACACCTGGCATGATCATTTTGTAGATGAGTACAGGCTTAAGGCAGATCTGAGCCATACATTTAACGCTAAAAACAGGTTTAAGTGCGGGTTTGAGGTCGGTTACCAGGAAATGCAATTGGTAGATATTTACAAACCGTGGATAGGTACTTTTGGATTAAATAACGATGCTTATAAGGTTTACCCGCTCTTCGGAGACATTTATGCACAGGATAAAATTACATTTAAAGGAATGATATTGAATTTCGGACTGAGATTTGACTATTGGTTCCCCGGTAAACTTGTTGATGATGCAGTAAACGACCCGAATTCAATTACAATACCCGATGAAGTTAAAAAACTGTATATGGAAGATACATACAGCATGTTCGGAAGAAGATGGAAAGGCAGACTGTCTCCGAGAATAGGAATATCACATCCTATTACCGATAACCAGACACTCTTTTTCAGTTACGGACATTTTTCAAAGCGTCCGAAGCCCCAGTTTGTATATGCCAAGATAGCAAATGTCAGCTCCAAATCATCGTTCCAGAAATTCGGGAATCCAAACCTTAATCCGGAAACAACCGTTTCTTACGAGCTTGGGGTCAGAAATCAATTCACTACTGATGATGTATTCACTGCAACAGCTTATTACAAGGATATTTATGATTACGTTGCCACAGTAACAGCAAATATCAGCGACCCGAGATTTGCAGGCCAGAGTTTTATTACTTATGTTAACCAGGATTATACAAAATCAAGAGGCATTGAGCTGGATTACAAAAAACGCATCGGCAAATGGTTTAACGGTAATCTGAACTTTACATATTCAATTGCAACAGGAAAAAGCTCTTCATCGGATGAAGGATATCTTGTTGCAACAGGCGGAGCATTTGAAACTATCGGTGAAAATTACCTGAGCTGGGACAGGCCAATACAGGTTTCGGCAAATACAAGCTTCTTTTTTTCAAAAGGGATGGGTGTTTTCGGATTCGGAAGGGATGTAATTGATGATCTTTCATTTAAGCTCAGGGGATTCTTTCAGTCAGGAAAGCGCTACACCCCGCAAATACTTGTTGGTTACCTTTCAGACGGCCGGCCTGAATATGAAGCGGATATAGAAAACCCGCTGAGCAAAATTGCGACCAACTGGTTCTGGATGGATATGAGCATTGATAAATATTTCAGGATCAAAGACCTGCGCCTGACATTAACATTAGAAATAAACAATATCTTTGATACCAGGAATGCAGCGATTGTTAATCCGGTAACGGGTGAAGCATATTTTTATGGCGACCCGACACCTAACAGCTGGAATGACCCGCTGTATCCGGATCTGCAGGCACCGCTATCACCATATCCGTATAATCCTGCAAGATTTTTATCGCCAAGACAGTTTAGGTTCGGAGTATCGTTTCAGTATTGAATGTAGTAATAGAATTAAGATGAATATATTAATTGCCACGACCTTTAGGTCGTGGAGGCAGAAAAATGAATAGTATAATCGTTTAAACTAGTTTGAAAAAGTACATACACATATTAATTTTACTGAGCTTTAGCTCCGGTATAGCTTACTCTCAGCTTATACCCCAGCTTGGAAATCAAAGAGCGGGGACATCTTCTCTGCAGTTTCTTAAGATTGGCGTAGGCGGAAGAGCAACCGGTATGGGTGAAACTTTTGTTGCCGTGGCAAATGATATTACGGCTCTATTCTGGAATCCCGCAGGCTTAATGCAGTTTGAAGAGAACGGAGTGCATTTTTCTCATGCTGAGTGGCTTGTTGACCTTAACCATGAGTTTGCTGGCGGCGTTTACCGTATCGGAAAAAGTAATGCAATTGGTTTAAGCATTATTTCACTGAATACTCCCGCCATGCAGAAGACAACTGAATTCCAGCCGGGAGGTACGGGAGAGTATTTCAAATACGGTGATCTGGCATTTGGACTTACCTTCGCAAGAAAACTGACTGAACAGTTCTCATTTGGACTGACATTCCGTTACGTAGAAGAAACTCTTGCAGAGCTTAAAATGCGGGGTTTCATGTTTGATATTGGCACTTACTACTGGACGGGGCTATCGAATACAAGGTTTGCGGTAACAATTTCCAATTTTGGCCCGCAGGTTAAACCAAGCGGAAGCATTACGACTTCAACCGGCGGTACGCTATCGGAATTTCAGCAGTTCCCCCCGCCAACAATGTTCAGGATCGGCTTTGCATATGACCCGATAGATAACAAAACAAACAAGCTTACAACATCCATTCAGCTTAATCACCCGAATGATAATGCTGAGAACCTGAATATCGGTGCAGAATATTCATACAAGAATTATTTGTTCTTAAGAGGCGGATATAAATTTAATGTAGAGTCAGAGGATTTTTCGGCTGGTATCGGATTCAAAGTTCCTATTTCAATAACAAAGACATCTTTGGATTATTCAATTGCAAATTATAAAGATCTGGGCTTCACGCACAGGATAAGTATTAATTTACTGCTTGATAAGAAAAAATAAAAATTGAATAGAAAATATACATACATACTATATTTATTCGTGATAATCAGCTTGTTCTTTATCGGGTGTGCTGAGGAAGAAAAGATAGATCTTTCACAGTTCCCTATTAACATAGATCCGGGTACTATCGGCGATACTACGTATATTCCGGTCACTCCCGAAATTACTGGATTTAATGAGCCGGTTGATATTCATTTTGGCTATGACCAGCAGATATATGTTGCAGATAAAAACAATAACAGGATAGTGCAGATGAACCTGGCTGGAGTTGTTGTAAGCTATTCAGGGTTTGTTCTAAGGCCGAAGAAAATTTCACAGGACAGGAATTTTGATCTTCTTGTAACCGCATCTGTTATAGATACTATTCCGCCCAATATTCTTGATACAGTTGATGT
>JANWKI010000133.1 GCA_025451455.1 Ignavibacteria bacterium | reverse complement strand
GCTTCCGGCAGATCTTTCTTTATGGTTACTCTTTTTTTCTTCAAAGTTAACAAATTTATCCGGCTTGATATCAGGCTTCTTTATTTTCTTATCAGTTTTGATCTTCCTGAAATCAGGGCTGAAAACGCTGAGTTCCTTATCCGAATAATTCATTTTCTTCATATCCTTTACCCGCTCAATGCTCACAGAATTGACTTCCTTGCCTGTAATGTTCCTTATCATCGTTACATCCGGTCCTCTATCGATAACCCTGTTATTAACTACAACCAAACCGTCAATTCTCCGCCAGTCACCTAACCAATATTTATCTTTATGATGATGCTTGTAGATAAAGGGTTCAAGAAAATACCTGTTTTCAACTACAATGTACCTTTCTTCATAAATAGGCGGAACAATTACTACGTTATTTACAACATAAACGCTTGGAGGTATCGGCGCCCATGATATGTAATTATCATTTTCTCTCCAATCGACCCATGCCGGGGACCATACTCTGCCCGGTACCCACATCCAGCCAAGCGAAGGTGAATAAATCCACCTTCCGTGATGATGCACAATTTCCTCATAAGGAGAAGCTGCCCTGAAATACCAGCCGGCATCAGTATACGTCCACTGTCCGTTGGAATATGGTACATAGGTCGGCTCAGGCTCGGCTACTGATAGGCCTACTGCTAATCCCGGGGAGGGTCTCCATACAAAGAATGATCCAAAGCTTACATCATCATATGCGTGTGCATCCTTAACACCGAATAGATCAGCAAGAGAGATCTTCCGGTTTTCGCTTTTACCTGAAGCTGTACCGCCCTTAAGTTCAACACCAATATCCCTGTCAGTCACCTCTATCCACTCTCCGTGCGGCGCAAGTTCATCATAAAACTCCTTGTAATCTACAGTAAGAAGGTCCTCATCGCTTTCATTGAGATCATTTTCATCGATACTGACAATTTCTGCATTGCCGGATTCTGTCTTGCTTCCGGTATCATCGGATTTCTTACCGCAGGAAAACATCCCTGCTGCAAAAAAAACAGTTACCAAAAGCAAAAATTTCATAAGATTTTTTATTTTGTTCATTTCTCTATGGTACTCCTTTCATTTAAACCAATTTAAAGCTTGAAATCCATTCCCAGTTCAAGTGTATTAAAATTGTTGTTACCAAAACCCACTCTGACTGAGCCTCCAACAGACGGACTGAAAAAGTATCTGAAACCTGCCTGACCCCATAACCATGCCCCACTGCTGTATGAAATATCAGATTCATAAACTCCATTCCTTGTAAAATCTGTGTAGGTAGTATTAACATAATTGTATCCTACTACAATTCCCAGGTATGGAACAAATTTTCCTTCACCTATCTGGTTAAAATTGTAATTAGTCTGGAAACCAACAGATGAAAAAGAATATCTTCTTGAATCATTATTCGGATAGACGAAAGAATATGAATAATACCTGAAAATTCCGCCAAGACCGATAGTTCCTATTCCAGCCTGTGATATTTGAGATTCAAAATTCACTCCGAACATTGGGACCTCGCCTTTTGCCCAGAATCCAAGAGAACCACCCAGCATGTTATCTTTTTCTTTCAGCTGTGAGTAGGATCCTGATGACAATAGTATTGTCAGAACAATTAATGACTTAACCAAAGTTTTCATGATTTCTCCTTTTAAATTAATTAATGAATGAATGATGCCAGCCTGTTCAGCACTTCGGCAATTCCGAAAAAATACTGCGTTGAACTTAAGATAATGTAAAAAATGCTTATTGTTGAAATTACAATTTGAAGAAATGTTTTGACCAGTATCATTTTTTTTTGTTTGAATTATCGATTTATGCAGATAATACTTCAATTATCGTGCCAGATATTCAATTGCATTTGATGATAGTTTTCAGCCCGAAAATAAGCTTCCTGAAAATCATGTGACAAATCTGTCACACTGAATTCATATGAATTGACTCGTAAAGTACTTTGAAATTCCTGATGCCATGATCGAAATAAATTATAAGGGTATGTATCTCATTGTTTAATATTGAAGGCGGGCAAAAGAAGAACCATTATCGGGTTCACTTAAAAACTGAAAAAACCAAGCATGAAAGATTTTTTTGTTTCTAAAATTCTTTTGAAATATACCCTTCTATTTGGTCAGAATATATATTTACCCCGCCTTCATAAATCAATTTCTAATCCTTTAAATACTTCCAGGTGGATTTACAGTCTGAAAACAACTTTTTAAATTAGCTGAAAGTTATGAAAATTTACACAATGTGAACGTCAAAATTTGCACAGCTTCGGATACAATGCAGCAACAGGCAGTCTCATACGGCCTGCCTGCGGGATATTATGGGAAGCTGAATCAAAAGTGGGAATGTGCTTTGGGGAAAGCTGGATTGAGACAGCCTGATCCATCAACCCTATTGCTGCTTTGTATATCATAATCTTAACGGACCTATCCCCTGATAGAAGATTATCTGAACTATTCTGCATATTATTTGAAATCAGTTGAACAACTTTGGTAAATAAAAGACCTTTAGGTTATCCTTTGAATGAAAGCATGCATCAATACATTTAATTCCCTTCAAAATTTTGCCTATTGCCTTATTTTTAGTTCTCCGGAAATTGCTTAAATGATCACCTGGCACGCCTTTGTTCAAAAAGGAAACATTTATTTTCTCAAAATCCCTGCTCTTAAAAGTATTAATATATTCCTCAAGTACTTCAAGGGCTTTGAATAGCTTGAATTCATGAAGATGAAAATAAATGAAAAGCTCATTATTTTCCCCTTCGATATGAAGCTGATTACCCAAAACTCCCATTTTATTTACCTCCTTTTTAAAAAGGATATTCTATGGAATTCACTAATATTTTTTTGAATTCTCTTCTGGCTCTGTGCAGCCTGCTTTTTACAGTTCCCAGCGGCCATTTAAGTGTTTTTGAGATCTCTTTAAGTGAAAATTCTTCCAGATGATATAATATTATTACCGCCCTGTATTCATCTTTTATTTCCTGGATCATTTTCATGATCTCGTAAATTGTTGCATCTGGCTCATATGTATCGCCGCCCTTTTCATAATGATAATCTTCCAGGCTCTGTGTCGGGTGAGCATTTTTCTTCCGGCTCAGGTTTATGAACAGGTTCTTCATTATCCTGTAAAGCCACGCCCTGCAATTTGTGCCCGGCTGGAATGTATCAATGAAATTAAACGCCCTTATGAAAGTATCCTGTACAAGGTCCTCGGCATCGGGGATATTATGCGTCATTTTCTTTGCGATATTAAGAAAATAACCATAGTGAATATAAGCCTCATTTTTGAACATTTCTTCTTTACTCATAGCTCTGTTTTCTTTTTTTTTCTTTGCAGCATACCGAAAATGAATAGAGCTACTGCTGCAAGTAACAGGAAGTGTATATAGCTTCCCGTAAGTGTATTCGAAATTGTACCAAGTGCCCAGAGTATAACGAGCAATGTAAATATTACCCAAAGCATTTTTTTTGAACTCCTGAATTATTTTCTAAAATAAAAAAAATGAAATTATCCATATCAACAGCACAGCTATACTGAGCCATTTGAATATTTCTTCATTTTCATCTTCCGCTTCCGTATCATCAGTAAGTATCGGAAGTTCAGGTGACTTTTCTTCTAATTGTTCCATGTTATCAGGTAATGTTTAATTATGTTTCGTGTATCTTAAATTAATGCCTGTTGGTTTTTCTTTCTTCCCGGTAAGAATCTACCCCGGCTTTTACTGCGTCTTTTATTTTCACCGCTTCATCGTTCACAATATCCCTTCCCTGCCCCACAATTGCCGAAGCTTTGCCCCCGGCATCTTTAATGATCTCTTCAGCTCTTTTTTTGCTATCTGAAATGAAATCGGATGCCCTGGTTTTGGCAGTATCCCAGTATTCCTCAGCATCATTTATCATTACCTTTCGTTTTTTATCAATATCTTTCCGAAACTCCCTGCCGCTCTTTGGAGCGTATAACAGCGCAGTTACTCCCGCGATCACACCACCGGCAAGGAAACCGATGAAAAAATCTTTTGCAGCTGACCTGTTTTCCATATTGATATTCCCTCCTTTCATAATTTATTGAGATTTAAAGCTGTTTACTCCTGATTTGTTGATCTTAACATCAAATTTCAACTTAAACCCTGTAGCATCGTAATAAGCAGAATCCAGATAAATTATTCCAAACACCCTGTATGGTGTTACATTGTTATCAAATTTGCCTTTAAGATAGAATCCGTATGTGCTTGTGAAAACCAAGGGTGCCCGGAAAGACAATGTATTATCCATTGTAAAATCGTTTTCCGAGAGCGTTGTATCAGAATCCGGAATTACTTTCATGGTATCAAATATGCTCTGCGATGAGATCAGAGAGATCAGTGAAAATCTTGCCTGGTAACCCGGGACCGGAATATCTGAGAGATCTCCTGAACGGAAATAGAAGCTTGAATCTCCCAAAGAAATAGAATCAACAAGATTCGCGTCTTTAATGAAATCACCGTCCAGAACAATTCTGCCCCTGTTAAGATCCACACCGCTTAAGGCTGAGTCAAACGGTATTGTTCTTTCAGAGATGACCAGATCGTTAAATATTGCTACGGTTGTATCATTCGGCGGCGGCGTAACCGTTTCATCTTCTCCGCAGCTGTAGTATGTCATTGCAATTAATACTGTTAAAAATATGTACAGAGTTCTCTTAAAGATGTCGAGTGCTTTCATTTTTATTATAAATTAATTTTTGGATTTTTAGTTTAATAAAATGCAGGCGGAGGAGTTTTCCTCCGCCTGCATAAGTGAGATTATAAATTATCTGAATCTGAATTCAAGTCCGCCGTTTACAGTCATAAATCCCTGTGAACCGTTAGGTGTAAAGACGTTGTGATAATTTGTTTTTACAAGAATATCAATAGCCTCGCTCAAAGAAAGCGATACACCCAAACCTCCGCTGATTCCGGCTTTTGTATTGTTGATCTGGGGAATTGCTGACCCGTTAGTATCCTGGGCGTTCACATAGCTGTTTTGCCTGAAATTGTATGCGCCAACACCGGCTTCAAAAAACAATGCTGATTTAAGTTTTGGGTGCATAAAGAAGTACCTGGGTCCTGCACTGAATTCAAGATAATTTCCAACAGGCGCCCCGGTTAATTTTGAAGACATGAAGACGTATGAAAAGTTACCCTGCAGTGATATTTCTTTATTGATCCTGTAACCTATATCAAGGCCAACCAAACCACCCGGCTTGAATTCATCTCTTAACTGCCTGGTCAACGGGAAAATAGCTCCGCCAATCGGTGCGATTGAAACATGCGGATACATTTTCTTTAAGGTCGTTTCTTTTTTAACTGTAGAATTCGGTTTTTGCTGAGCATAATTCTCCAGTGTTGAAAATGCCATTATTGCAGCAATTAATATTATAATAAGTTTAGTAGATTTCATTTTAGTAAATCCTTTCTTTTTTAAATGATTTATTTTTTATAAATGATTAATTTTAAAATTAACATGGAACTTTTCCATGTTCGGTCAAATCCCTGGCAAGATCATCAATTGTATCAACCAGATCTGTGATCAGGAATGGTTTGTCTAAAAAAGTCTCTATGCCAATGGAAAGAGCTTTCTCTCTAATATTCTTATCCCTTCCGTAGGCAGAGATCATTATCGCTTTTACATTGGGATTAACCTCCTTTGCAATTTCAAAAATATCCAGTCCAGTTATTCCTCTGAGGTGCTGCAGATTATAATCGAGGACGAGGATATGAAAAACTTCATCACTATGCTTTAGTTTGTTTATAGCACCCAGTGCGCTGGTTGCTGACTCCACATTATAGCCTTCAGCTTCCAGAACTTCACATAGTGTTTCATTCATGTATTTATCATCTTCGACGATCAATATTAAAACATTTAAATTTGGCATTATCTGTATATTTATTAGCTATTTGCCATATTGGCATAAATCATACTCTCCTAGTGTATTACATCTTCCTTTTTGATCTGTATAGGCAGAATTGATCTTTCCTGTTCATTTTCCTGCTGATTTTCGTTCTCATTTGCTGAAATGATATCGATTAGCAGTCTTAAATATCCCAGATCATTTTCGGAAATTCTCAGATTTACCATTACAACCTCCTTTGATTTGTTTTATAATATTTGCTATTTTACGAATGTACTCAGTTTGTCATAACACAATTCATGTGCCAAATCTTTTTTGTTATTTTAGGTGTTATTTTGGTAAGTGGGATAGTTTTTTATGACATATTTGTCGCAAAAACATAGATTTTTTATAAAAACTGACTTCTAATGAAGAAACTGGTGCCAAAATTCAGAGCTCTGGCAGTTAGGATGCCTTTGGAAAAGTTCATTCCTTCGGCATTTATTGTCTTTTTGCTTGTTTTCATAATCCTCAGCATTATTACCTACCAGAACATAAATGAGTATAAATCCAGTATGGAGTGGATCGATCATACAAATGAAGTGCAGAAAAATACTGAAGCAGTCAATATGCATTTGACCGAAATGCAGATCAACAGGCGGGGATTAATTCTGAAAAAGGATGAAAAATACTTTGCCAGCTATAACGAAAACAAAAGCAAAGCAAATTATGAACTTTCAGTACTCAAAGAACTTACCAAAGATAACCCCCGGCAGCACACCTATATATTGCTGATGGATTCGCTTGCTAAGTTAAACATATTTTATCTTGATTCAACTATAACATTATTCAGATCAAACGGAATAGTTAATGAACAGCAGACACCCCTCATCATAATATCCCAGAATTATCTTGAAGAAGTGTATCAGCTTGCATCTGATGTGAAATCCAATGAACTTGAACTCCTCACAAAAAGGCGGCTGGAAGCAAATTCAGGATCAGAAAATATTCAGTTATTTATTGTTCTTACAAGCGTACTTGCCTTTTTGGTGATCGGGCTTTCATTAGTAATTTCGAACAGGTTATTAAAAAATAAGAATATAGCTGAAAAACTTCTGAAGAGATCGTATGACGAACTGGAAGATAAAGTTGAGGAAAGAACTGCTGAATTGAGCCTTGCCAATGAGAGCCTTATTCAGGAAATCAACAGCAGGATAAAAGCCGAATACTCTCTCAGGGAAAGCGAAGAAAGGTTCAGGACTATGGCTGATTTTGCACCTGTACTAATTTGGATGTCCGGGCGGGACAAAGAATGTAATTATTTCAACAAAGGCTGGCTTGACTACACTGGACGTACTATGAAAGAGGAGACTGGTTCGGGCTGGTCAGAGGGTGTTTATCCTGAAGATCTTCAGAAAACCATGGAAACATACATTATGGCTTTCGAAAAGAAAGAACCGTTTGAAATGGAATACCGGCTCCGGAATTCAATGGGTGAGTATAGATGGATATTTGATAAGGGAATTCCAAGATACGAAGGCAATGATTTTGCAGGATATATCGGATGCTGTATTGATATTCACTCCAGAAAGATCAATGAAAGATACCTGAGGATACAGCACTCAGTATCAAAAACACTTACGGAGCCGGGCTCAACCGAACATATCCTCAACCAGGTGCTTCAGGATATCTGCCAGGGTGTAGACTGGCATTTTGGAGTACTCTGGAGAACTAACGGAAGCACATTGTACCCTGCTTCCTCATGGAGCTCAAAAAAGAAAAATACATCGACATATACCGGAAAGTATGATGAATCATACCGGCTTGAAAAGGGTAAAGGCCTCCCGGGAATAGTATGGAGGAATGAAAAATCACTCTGGATACAGGATATTGAGAAAGATAACATATTTCTCAGAAGAGATGATGCACTGGAAATGGGATGGAAATCGGCTTTTGCAGTACCGATAAACAATGGCAGCGAGGTTGTTTCGGTGATCGAGTGTTTTAATGAAAATAAGCTGACTCCAAAAGATGATCTGCTTGAAGTGCTTGAAGCAGTCGGCAGGCAAATTGGGAATTTCCTAGAAAGAAAAAAAGCCGAGGACAAGCTGAGACAATCATACAGTGAACTTGAAGACAGGGTAAGAGAAAGGACTGTTGAGCTTGCAAATACTCTTAATAAGCTCCTTTCAGAAATTGAATACAAGGAGAAAATACAGAATAAGCTTAAACTCTTTGGCCATGCCATTAAGAGCATAAAAGAATGTGTTTATATTACCGATCTTGATAACAATGTTCTGTTTGTTAACTCTGCCTTTGAATCACTTTTCGGTTATTATGAAGAAGAGCTAAAAAGCAAAAAGAACCCTGTTCTCTTTTCGGAAGAGCTTTCGATACCGTTGAGAGAGGAGATAGCAACACGTACAATCAGAAGCGGATGGAAGGGTGAACTTAAAACTGTAAGCAAAGATAATGAGCCGTTTTATATATATCTATCTACCAGTGTGATAAGAAATGATGAAGGAAAGATTGAGGCAATTGTAGGTATTTGCCAGGACATTACACTTTCCAGGATCCAGGAAGAACTCATAAAGAAAAGAAACGGTCTGCTAAAACTTCTCAATGATGTTATTACAGTAGCCAATAAATCATTTGAACTTGAAATTTCTATTTCTTACGCGATAAACAAGGTCTGCCAGTATACTTCATTTGAAATCGGGCACTGCTATCTTGTCAAAGAGGGAAAAATTCTCTGGTCTGCCGGAATTTGGAATTACGATATAGATAAGAAGTATGAGCTTTTTGTGGAGGAATCATCCGAAGCAGCAATAGCGAAAGGAGTTGGCTTAATAGGCACTGCTTATGCTGAAGCCAAGTCAATTTGGATTGATATTAATAAAACTGATGTGAACACCTTCACCAGGAAAGGTACTGCGCAAAAGATGGGGCTGCAAACTGCGATTTGTGTCCCGATAATGAAGCAGACCGAAGTGATAGGGATATTGGAATTTTTTATTTCAGCCCATCATCCTGTTGATAATGAAATGCTGGAATGTATATCTAATATCGGTATAGAACTTGGGAGCCTGGCAGAAAGGATAGCAATTCTTGAACAGATAAGAACGAACGAAAAACATTTTAAGGCTGTAGCAGATACTGCAAATGATGCAATAATAACCGTTAACAGGAAAGGGGAGATCATTTATATAAATAATACCGTTGAAAAATTATTCGGCTATTCTTCTCTTGAGATCATAAACAGAAAACTTGAGATATTAATGCCGGAAAGGTATATAGAAAAACACAGGCAGGCATTTGAAAGTACCGTGAATACTGGCCACTCTAAATTAACAGGTCAAACCCTTGAGTTTTCAGGGAAAAGGAAAAACGGCGAGGAATTCCCGATAGAGATTTCAATTGCTGAATGGGAGATCAATAATGAACATTACTTTACGGGTATGATAAAGGATATAACGGTAAGAAAAGAAATAGAGAAAGAGCTTATTGATAAACAAAGATCACTGATTGAAGCGCAAAAGATTGCACGACTTGGAAGCTGGGAATGGATAATTAACAGTAATATTGTACGCTGGTCTGACGAAATGTATTCTATTTTTGAGGTCCCGGCAGGTACCGTTATTACAAACGAGAAATACCTTGAACTTCTTGATGAAGATGCAAAATCAGAGCGGGCTGAAGCCATGAGGAAATCCCTGGAAGAAAAGAAGCCATTCAATTATTACCTTAAGATCAAAACACCAAGAGGCAAGTTCAAGATACTGAATTCACTTGGTGAAATTGAGATGAATGATAGAGGTGAATCAGTTAGGATGGTTGGGACTGTAATAGACGTAACTGAACTCAAAGAAGCTGAAGAAAAGATCAGGAAGAGTGAAAAAAGTCTGATTGAAGCCCAGCAGATCGCTAAACTCGGAAGCTGGGAATTTGATCTTATGACAGGCCGGCAAGTATGGTCAGATGAAATGTACAGGATATATGGTTTTTCTCCAGGTGAGATCGAACCTGATTATAATGCTGTGCTTGATATGGTTCACCCCGCAGACCTTGAACAGATCACAACAATTACATCTCAGTTACTGAAAAAACCAGGAAACCTGGATCTGGAATACAGAATAATCACAAAAAGCGGTAGATTAAAGTTCTTGAATGTAGGTATTCTCGTCGAGTATGGTACCGATTCAAAACCGGTAAGAATGTATGGCAGTGTACAGGATATTACTGAAATAAAACTTGTAGAGGAGGAATTAAGAGAGACGAATGAAAAACTGATAGAGGCCCAGAAAGAACTTGTGCATAATGAAAAGCTTGCCGCTCTTGGCAGGTTCTCTTCCGGAATTGCTCATGAGATCAGGAACCCGCTGGCCAACATCAGCGCACTTGCCCAGCTGTTGAATAAAACAAAACTTGATGAAAAATCAAGAAAGCATTTGAGCTATATACTTGTTAACACAGATATCGCAAATAAAATTATCAAAGACCTGCTTAATTTTGCCTCACCGGAAGACCTTGTTTTCAAAGAAGAAAATATCTCTGTAATAATTGATAACCTTGCAGAAAGTGCCCGACCGCGCTGTAAGGAGTCCGGAGTGGAAATAGAAACTGATTTGCCAAAAGAACTCAGACTAATAAAAATCGATAAAGTTAAGTTCGAAAACGCAATGCTTAATTTCATTTCTAATGCAATTGATGCAATGCCCTCCGGGGGGAAATTAACCATAACTGCTGAAGAGGACAGCAGAGTGAATGGCATTTCCATTAAAGTAATTGATTCCGGCATCGGGATCTCTCCCGAAAACATTGATAAAATACTTGAGCCGTTCTATACAACAAAAGAAGAAGGCACAGGTCTTGGGCTCGGGTTGGCTTACCAGACTATTAAATCCCATAAAGGTACTCTGAACATACAAAGCACTTTAGGCAAAGGTACAACTGTTGAAATAAAGCTTCCAATATCATAATAACTCTAAAATGGAAAAAATACTTATTATTGATGACAATGAATCACTTCGTTATACTTTAACAAATGTTCTTGAAGCATCAGGTTTTGAATCTTTTGCAGTTGAAGACGGGAGCAAAGGAATAGAAGAGATCAAAAACGGGAAGTATGACATGGTAATTTGCGATATGAAACTTCCCGGGAAAGATGGTCTGATAATACTAAGCGAAATCAAAAATTTAAAGCCAGAGCTTCCGGTACTGATGCTTACCGCTTTTGGCGATATTAAAAATGCAGTTGAGGCAATTAAGCAGGGAGCTCAGGACTACCTTACAAAACCATTCAATAATGAAGAGATGATCTTTACGATAAAAAAGACATTGGAAATGAAGTACCTGAGCCAGGAAGTAAACCTGCTGAGAAAGAAGATCGACGAATCCTATCTGGGCGATATAATAACCGGTGAAAGCGGAAAGATAAAGGAAGTACTTAAGCAGGTTAACATAGTTGCTCCCACTGTTTTAACAGTATTGATACAGGGTGAAAGCGGCACCGGAAAAGAGGTCATAGCCAATATGATCCACAAACTGAGCGATCGGAATCAGAAACCATTCATTGCTGTTGATTGCGGGGCAATCCCTGAATCATTGATAGAAAGTGAACTTTTCGGTCATGAAAAAGGTGCATTTACAGATGCCAAAGACCAGAAGATCGGGAAACTTGAACAGGCAGAAGGGGGAACTTTGTTTCTTGATGAGATCACTAACCTTTCAGATCCAAATCAGATCAAACTGCTGAGAGTTCTTCAGGAACGTAAGATAACACGGCTGGGCGGGAAAAAAATAATAAACCTGGATGTAAGAATAATTGCCGCCAGTAATATCAGGCTGACAGATGCAGTGAATATTCAGAAGTTCCGGGCAGACCTTTATTACAGGCTGAATGAATTTCACATAGATCTCCCTGCACTGAGGGACAGGAAAGAAGATATCCCGGTATTTGTAAGGCATTTTATAAATGATGCGAACAGGGAATTGGGCAGATCAGTACAAAATGTCTCGCCGGAAATTCTGAAGGTCATTAAAGGTCATTCATGGCCCGGCAATATAAGAGAATTGAGAAACGTTATCAGAAGGGCCGTATTATTGACAGAGGGAGATACTGTCGAATCGATTCATATGCCTGAGGGAATTGCAGATGAAATTAAGGTGAATAATCAGGCAGGAAATAATGAGATAACTTTTGAAGATTCCTCAAAACAGGCAGAGAAGAATATAATCATGAAAGCCCTTGAAGAGTCCGGTGGAAACAAAACAAAGGCTGCTGAAAAACTTAAGATGAATCAAAGGACGTTTTATAGAAAACTAAAATCACTTGGAATTAACTAAGAAATAGTTTTTTTTCCATTTTTCTCCTCCGGGCGGGTTTAAATACCCGCTTTTTTTATGACATTTTTGACAATATGAGGAGGGAAAATGCCCGGATATTATTGAAAATCCACGTAATCTCCTTGTTTATTTTTGGCACACTTTTTGTTTATTATTAAGTATTGTTGTGAAAAATCAATTACGGAAGGGATATGAAATGAACATAAAAAATATAAACCTGGTAAGTGAAGCTCAGAAGGATCATGAAGTTGAGTTACCGGTTCCGGAAAGAAAGAACGATATTATTACTGCTGCAGAATCAACTGCAAAATGGCAGGAGAATAAAATAAACGAATCTTTCAATCAAAACGCAAGCGAAGGAATTTCAGTTGATGAAAAAGGTGGAGCAAAAGAAGGTACCCGGCATATTGATCTTAACAAAGAACCCGGTGTAAGTGGTAAGGATAAGAAAAAAGGTGCACTGGGTGATACCCGCAGGGATTCCATTATTGAGAGGCCAAGAACTGAGACCTATGAAAGGGATCCGGACGATGAAGCAGAAGTTTTGTATAAAGAGCGCGATGAAGAGGAAGAAAAGTGGTAAAAAATGGAATAATGGAAGATATACGTTCGGAATTTTTTTAATAACATTTTCAAAAGGGTATATAATGCCTGCGAAGAAAAATTCACACAAAAAGAAACCCGGAAGCAAGACTAAAACCCGCAGAAAAGGCCAAAAGAAAGGCGCCGAAAAAAGAATGGCAAACCTGCCTGCAAAAAGAAGAAGGCAATACAGGCACATTCTTGAAAGTGAAAAAGAACAGGGACGCACCATTAAGGCTGCCAAAAGAATTGCAATGGCTACTGTGAATAAAACCAGGAAAGAAGAAGGTGAAACTGAATAAGCAGTTTATTTTCTAACTTAAAACAAATAAGCAGAAGGAGAATCCGGCAATGAAATCAATTATCGTTTACTTTCTGACAATCGTATATATTTTCGCTGCCATCATTTTTATTGCCTCTTAAATAACTATTTCATGTAAAATGTTCAAATTAATGAAGACAATACTTGAAATAATACGGAGATTAAATGATGACGGCTACAAGGCTAATTTCGAGATAAAGAACGGGAAGATCATTTCAGGTGAAACTCAAAGGGAATATTCTCCTGAAGAGCTTATAATTGAAAAATCATACAGGTATGAAGGAGATTCTAACCCGGATGATAACGCCGGAGTATACGTTCTTACGGCAAAAAGCGGGGAAAGGGGTATCCTGGTAGATTCTTACGGCGCATACGCTGATATAAACCTGGCAAAACTTATCAGGTCAATCCCGGTAAGAGAAGAACATAAGGATTCTGAATCCGGTGTAATAAATAATAACGTTGGCAGAATATGAAGGAACGCAATGAGCACTTTCACAAAGTATTTTTTCCACTCAGCGCAAAGTATGATCCAAAATGGATAAGAAAGAATTCTCTTGGTGAAAATGTGCTTTACAACCTGGAAAGCCTGTGTGAGGTTATGGATTTTAAGCAAGGGATGCGGGTACTGGATCTCGGCTGCGGAAAAGCAGTAAGTGCGATATTTCTCGCCAGGGAATTTGGCGCTGAGGTATGGGCAGTTGACCAGAATATCCCCCCGGGAGAAAATTACGAAAGAATCCGTGAATTGGGACTGGATAAAATAGTGTTCCCGCTGAAGGTAAATGCAAAGGAAATGCCTTTTGCAAAAGATTTTTTTGACGCAATTATAATCGTCGATTCGTATATGTATTTCGGAACTGACGAAAGGTTCACTCCCTACATTTCCCGGTTCCTGAAACCCGGGGGGACAATTGGTATGGTTGATATATGCTTTGCAAAAGAAATAAACTATCTTGCAGAGGTGCCCGATTTCATGCGTCCGCATTACCAGGATAAATGGTATTTTGTTCATTCGCTTGATTGGTGGGTAAAACTTTGGAACAAAACAGGGCATTTAAAGATAATTGCGTCTGAACTGGTTCCCCAAAACGATTTTATCAAAAGCGAATATATTTGTGACATCAAACTTTCAAAAAAGAGCGATGCAATAGCCGAAGCGCTTGAAAACAACGGCGGGAACTTGATCAATATATTCAGAATGACCGCGCAGAGATCTGAAAAGGAAATTTACCAGTCTGAAAATCCAAAATTGTGAAAGGGAGGGCTCATGCTTGAAGGAATATTCATAGGTATGATCATTACATTAACTGTATGGGGATTTTATGCCTACTGGATCTACAGAACTGCCAGAAGGTACGGAAAGAAAGGATACGGCAAACATTAACAGGCTCTATATAGTGCATAAGGAAGTAAGTTTCTAGTTGCAGCATTAACCCGTATCTTGATATTACAGCTATATATGTAATCGTCCAATAAATTAATTTACCTCAAATGAGTAACCCCCAAACCCATCAGGAAAGCATACTTTTTAAGAGATATAAAAATAACCCGGTTCTTACTCCGGGAATGTGGCCTTACAGGGTCAATTCGGTTTTTAATGCCGGGGCTATTCAGTTTGGCAAAAAGATCCTGCTTCTTGTAAGGGTCGAAGACATGAAGGGTTTTTCACATTTATGCAAAGCCGAAAGCAAGGATGGTTTTACCAACTGGAAGATTGATACCGGACCATCGTTATCGCCAAAAGTTGGAGATTACCCGGAAGAAAAATACGGCATTGAAGATCCTCGCATAGTAAAGCTTGAAAATGACAAACGATACGTAATAGTATATACATCTTATTCTGAAAGCGGTCCACTGGTTTCGCTTGCTACAACTGAGGATTTCGAAACATACAGGAGATATGGAGCTATTATGCCTCCTGACGATAAAGACGCATCTCTTTTTCCCCGAATGTTTAAGGGCAGGTGGGCACTTTTACACCGGCCGTCACCAACAAGTTATCTTTTGGGCGCAAATATTTGGATCTCATTTTCGCCTGACCTGAAACACTGGGGCGATCATGCTATCCTTCTCCCTGCAAGAAAAGGCAGCTGGTGGGATGCTTACAAAGTCGGCCTTGGCCCGCCGCCGATCGAAACCCCTGAGGGCTGGCTAATAATTTATCATGGCGTAAAAACCACCGCAGCAGGTTCTTTATACAGGCTGGGGCTTGCAATGCTTGATCTTGATGATCCGTGTAAAGTTATCAGGAGATGTGAAGACTGGGTATTTGGACCGAATGAATATTATGAAAGGGTCGGGGATGTACCGGATGTGACTTTCCCGTGCGGAGTTGTAATTAAAGGTGATGAGCTGATAATGTACTATGGAGCAGCCGATACATCGATAGCAATTGCTACGGCTTCGATGAAAGAAGTATTAGCTTATGTCATGAAATCAAAATAGAGATGAATAAAAATTTAGGAGTATCATTTATATCCTCATATGTCCCCAGGCAGTGCGGCATTGCAACATTTACAAATGACTTATCGAATGCTTTTAATAATCTTAGTAATGGAAACGAACTAGCATCAAGTGTTACAGCCCTGAACGATATATCCGAAGGATACAAATACCCGAAGGAAGTAAAGTTCGAGATCAAAGACAAAAGCATTAATGATTTTAAAGAGGCGGCATATTACCTTAACCTCTCAGATAAGGACATTATCAATCTTCAGCATGAATTCGGGCTCTATGGCGGAGAAGCAGGTTCGCATATTCTCTACCTGCTTGAAAATCTGAAAAAACCTGTTGTTACTACATTCCATACAGTCCTTGAAAACCCGAATGACGATCAGCAAAAGGTAATTGAAGAAATTACAAGGTATTCATCTTATCTTATTGTACAGTCAAAAAAGTCCTTTAAGATACTGGAAGATGTTTATAAAATAAAAAAGAACAAGATATTTCATATTCCGCACGGCGCACATGATGTCCCGTTCCTTGACACGACATATTATAAAGAAAAATTTCAGCTGACAGAGAAAAAAGTATTGCTGACCTTCGGGCTTCTGAGCGCAGGAAAAGGAATTGAAGATGTAATTAACTCACTGGTGAATGTTGTAAAAGACTATCCGGATGTAGTTTATATAGTTTTGGGAGCAACTCATCCGCACGTAAGAAAACAATACGGCGAATCATACAGGAACAGCCTTGAAAATCTCGTAAAGAAGAACCAGCTTGAAAATAACGTGATCTTCATAAACAGGTTTGTAAATACAGAAGAATTGCTTGAGTTCATCCTTATGAGCGATATTTATGTTTCACCTTATCATAACAGGGAACAGATAGTTTCAGGTACATTGACCTATGCCCTTGCTTCAGGCAAAGCTATTATTTCAACTCCGTACTGGTATGCCGAGGAAATACTCAAAGAAGAGCGCGGTCTGCTTGTTCCTTTCAAGGATCCGGATGCTATCTCGAGTGCAATTTCTGATCTGCTTGGAGATGAGAACAAAAGAAACAGGCTTCGCCGCAATGCATATGAAGCCGGCAGGAAAATGGTCTGGCCGGAGGCCGCAAAAAGTTACGCTGAAATATTCCAAAGATCAATCGATGAGTTCAAACTTACAACTTCACAGCTCGTTGCATCACCGAAGTATAAGTATATACCTTCACTTCCGGAAGTTAATCTTTCCCATCTGAAAACAATGACCGATTCAACGGGAATAATCCAGCACGCGGTTTTTTCTACCCCGAACAGGAGCGAGGGTTATTGTATAGATGATAATTCCAGGGCGTTACTGGCTTGTATAATGAATAAATACCTGTTTCATGACCCGCAAATAGATTCACTGTTGACTACGTACTTAACATTCATTCTTCATGCTTATAACAAAGAAACCGGGTTGTTCATGAATTTTATGAGCTACCAGAGGAATTGGCTTGAAGAATCCGGATCTGAAGATTCAAACGGAAGAACACTTTTTGTACTTGGCTATTATGTCAAGAACGCAGTAAATCATTCACACCTTGCCCTGAGCAAAATGCTTTTTGACCAGACGATCAAGAGCATGGAAAAATTCACTTCATTGCGTTCTATTTCCTATCTCATTATGGGATGTATTTTTTATCTTCAGAGATTTTCCGGGGCAAGAGAAGTGAAGAGGATCTGCAGGAAACTGCTCGAGCGGTTATATGATAAATATTGTTCTGAACGGGATGAAAACTGGAAATGGTTTGAGAAATTTCTTACATATGATAATGCCCGGCTTTCCCAGGCGCTCATGATGGGAGGAATTTACTTCAAGAACACCAATTATTTGACAACCGGGCTCGAATCAATAGTTTGGTTATTTGGTGAACTTTATGACAGGGATAGAAACTCAATTTCCCTTATCGGAAATGACGGATGGTACAATAAAGGCACTGAAAAAGCAAGATTCGACCAGCAGCCGATAGAAATTCCGGCATTGATCGATGCATGCTACCAGGCATATCTCATATCTGAAGATAAGGAATGGATCAATAAGATAGGTATCACATTCAGCTGGTTCCTCGGGAACAATGACAGGCAGGAACCTCTATATGATTTCATTTCGGGAGGATGTTTTGATGGTTTGACTTCTACGATAACAAACCAGAACCAGGGCGCTGAATCAACGATCAGCTGGCTGGTATCTCTTCACAGGATGTACAGAATAAGGCAGGAGCTGCAGGTGGAATAGCTTCTATACTCAGTTAATGGTTTTATTGAGCATAAAATAAAGCACCACAAATAAGGCGCTATCTAAGCGCCTTACTTGTTTGAAATGTATTTTTCCAGTCAAGTAAAAGATCAGTACGTATTCATGCAACCGGGTTTCGTCCCTGGATCAGCCTGACAAGTACAGCAACAAGTGCCAGAACCAGCAGTATATGTATGAATCCACCCATAGTATATGAACTTACAAGTCCGAGTACCCATAAAACTATCAGAATTAAAGCTACTGTCCACAACATAGTATACCTCCTTAAAATTAATTAATAATTTATTAACTATTGTTTACCGCTCTTACCCTCGTTCTTCTTTTTAACTACGGGATTAACCTTTACAACAGCCGGATTAGTAGCATCACCAAATAAACCTGTTTCACTAGAGGCCATTCTCCATTGCAGGGTGTATGTCCCTGCTTCTACCGGGATAATTTCAAAATTAAATACTTTTGAACTGCCCGGTTTAATATTTTCATCAAGACTGACTGTAAATTTACCCCAGTTGATTCCTGTCATATAATTACCTGCTGCATCAAGCATAACTAGCCTGTACGAGCCTTTTATCCAGCTCGTGTTACCTGTATTTGTATAGCTTATCATGATCTTGTACGGCTTTCCGGCCTCCATAACTGATGGTACTGTCTGCTCAACAAAAGCAGAGCTGTTAAATGAGTCCGTTCTTCCTGTCTCTTTATTGACGGATATTTCAAGCTGCTTGCCCGTTTCTCCAAAATACCCTGCAGTATTATAAAGCTGGCTGATAAAATGATATACTCCCTCGGATGCCGGGGCAACCAGATTGATCATGAACGAGATCGAACTTCCCGGATCTATCTTATTTGAGAGATCTATTTCAGAAACGGACCAGATCGATTTCATCCTGTCTTCATCTGAATATATCCTGAGCTTTACTTCGCCCGGTATCCATGTTGTTCTTCCTGAATTTTCAAACGTTATGATAAGATTATATTTCTGCCCCGGCGACATCATGTCCGGAATAGATTGATTCATAAATTTTGAATTATAAGATGACCCCGGTTGCGCTAATAAACCGCCAGTTAAAACAGCTTGAATGAACAGAATAATGAGAATCTTTCTAATTTTTGTATATATCATTGTATTTAATCCTCCTTTCATTTAAGTATATATGAACAATTAGTATGCCAAAACAAAATGCTTTATATGAGGTACAGAACATCATATTTTTCTGACAATTGTGACATTTTAGTCAATATAATTAAAGTAGTTTTGACAAAACCTCAGGTGAAACAGCACAATTTCTTTGGTATGCTAATTGTATTATTAATTACGGAAGGCTTTTTTGGGAAAGGATGAGGGTTGTGAAATACATAATAATGATGCTTCTAAATGTAAGTATTACCATTTCGCAGGTGGATGCAGTCTCATTAAAGAAGATATCAAGAGGAGAATTAGAATTAAGGCAGGATTTCAATTCTGACGGAAAAATCGAATATCTTCATGCAGCAAGCATAATTAAGATGGGGAAAGATACTTACTGGGTCAAAGATGGTCAATTGATAAACAGCAGCAATACCAAAACTTTTGATTTCCGGGAAATATTCAGCATTAATAATATACCGGTTGTGAACCAGGTAAAAGCAAAATTTGGTTACATAATAAGTTTCACCCGGAACGAGAAAACGATATCCGTTAGTATATCAGATCCCCTTGGCAACAGAAACTCAGACGAACTGCTGTTAGAAATTGAGTGATATCCTTCAGCAACACATTTTTTGTCAATTGAACAAACTCATTTAACTAAAACCATCTTCTTCGTTTCGGTAAAATCCCCTGCAATAAGTTTATAATAATATACCCCGCTTGAAAACCTGTCTGCATTCCAATATGCTTCGTAAGTTCCTGCATTTAATTGTTCGTTAACGAGTATTGCAACTTCTCTGCCGAGCGCGTCGTAAACAACAAGTGTTGCAAACGAACTCTTTGGCAAAGCAAACCTTATCTTTGTTGTCGGGTTAAACGGGTTCGGATAGTTTTGCGAAAGAGAAAATTGATTTGGGATTTCGGTGGAGAAAAGGATTATTGGAGTTATACCACCGGTAGTTGTCTTAAGTATTTTGAAGTCACCAGATGCAACCCCCAGATTAGCATCAAAAAAATCTATACTTCGTAAATGAGATGTAATCCCGGTGTTTTGTAAATCCCAATTCATCCCTCCATCTATTGTCCTTAATATTATGCCGTTAAATCCAGTAACATACATAATATTTTGATTTACTAATGTACACCCATTTAAGTCAACGTTTTGAAAAGTATATTGAACATTCCAATTTAAACCTCCATCTGTCGTCTTAAGCAGCTTCCTTTGTGTTAATCCAATTCCTATTTGAGAATTTAAAAATTCCAAATCTTTAAATGATAAATCATTGCTCACTATAATTCTTCTGCTCCACGTATTCCCATTATCCGAAGAATAATCAATAATTCCAAAAGATGGACCAGAGATAACATTACTATCACCGGCTGCAATGATATAAGATGGACTTAAATAAACAGAACTTTTATAGGCGATATGCGATCCTAATGATCTAATAGAAGCCCAATTAGAACCACCATTTGTTGTAGCATATATTTTTCCCTGATGTCCGATAATACCTCTGTTTGAATTCAAAAATGAAATCGTTTGGTAAAACCCAAAGAAATTCTGAGGTGAAATATTAATCCAGCTTAATCCTCCATTTGTTGTTTTAAATACTGCGTTGTTATCACCTGCAATAAATGCAAGTGAAGAATCTATTACTGAAATTTCTTGAAATCTTTGTCCAGAATTACCGACATTTTGAGAAGTCCAATTAATGCCACCGTTACTAGACCTGTGCATAGCACCATCTTCACCCGTAGCTAAAACAATATTATGATTGAGAAATTTAATATTCTCTGAAATGTATGTATTAAATACAGTATCCCATCCAACCTGAGCGGATAATTTACATGTTGAAAAATAAATTAAAGTAAATATTAAAACCATCTTTTTCATTCTCCCCAAATATAACCCTCAATTCCCCCGATTGATATATATAAAAAAGGGGGTTTCCGCCCCCTTTTAAAATTCTTATTTGCTCAAACGTCACTTCACTAAAACCATCTTCTTCGTTTCGGTAAAATCCCCTGCAATAAGTTTATAATAATATACCCCGCTTGAAAACCTGTCTGCATTCCAATCCGCTTCGTAAGTGCCTGCAGTTAATTGTTCGTTGACAAGCATTTCCAATTCCCTGCCGAGCGCATCGTAAACAACAATTGTTGCAAACGAACTCTTTGGCAAAGCAAACCTTATCTTTGTTGCCGGGTTAAACGGGTTCGGATAGTTTTGCGAAAGAGAAAATTGATTCGGGATTTCTGTGAATATTGGGTGGATACCTATAAGTTCACTTAGTGGTCTTCTGTAAACTCTATTATTAGTTCCTGCAAAAAGATAATTATTATGAATACTTAGTTCATTTATTGTTAAACCTGAAATACCTTCGTTCCTTGGCGCCCAAGTAAGACCATTATCGTTTGAAACATAAACGCCATTTTGCCCAGCGCTCACAAAAATATTGTTACCGTTAAATACTAAACTTGAAGGCTCATAACTTAAAGTAGTTTGAACCCAATTTGTTCCATTATTAGTAGAATAATATAATCCACTAATAACGCCAGCATATAAATTATTTCCGTTTATTCCTAAAGCCCAAACAAAATTAAAATTAAAAGAAGTCTGAGTCCAATTCGACCCGCTATTTGTAGATAAATATAATCCGTTGCCTCCTGTAGCAGCAAATATATTACTTCCATTTGCAACCAGTGCTGTAATCCATAGATTATTTAAAGAACTTTGGGTCCAAGTTGCTCCATTATTAGAAGAAATATATACTCCATAATCTAATGTACCTGCAAAGATTTTATTTCCACTTATGGTTAATGCATTAACAGTCCTATTGTTTAAAGGAGTTTGCGTCCAATTTGATCCTAAATTCGTTGATACAAATACTCCGTTAGCTGGAGAACCCGTTCCTGCAAATACGTAATTTCCGTTTACTAGTAATGTGTAAACAGTATATGGATTATTTAATGGAGTTTGAAACCATTCGTCTCCATTATTTGTAGATTTATACACTCCAAAATAAGTTCCGGCAAAGATATTGTTTCCACCATTCGCTAATGAATATACAGTAATATAACCTATACCGTTGGGTAGTACTTCCCAGTCTGCATACGACACAACGGAAACAAACAACAATATTAAAACGAACTTTTTCATTTCATCAAAACCATTTTCCTTGTTACCGTGTAATCCCCTGCTGTGAGCTTATAATAATACACCCCGCTGGAAAACTTATCCGCTGACCAATCCGCTTCGGAAGTGCCTGCATTTAATTGTTCATTAACTAATATTTCCACTTCCCTGCCAAGCGCATCGTAAACGACCAGCTTTGCAAAAGAGCTCTTCGGCAATGCAAATTGTATTTTTGTGCTTGGGTTAAATGGGTTAGGATAGTTCTGCTCTAATTTAAATTCATCAGGTATTGTATTTGAAGTTTGCTGTACGGAAAGGATATCACTTAATGGACGTTTCCAGACTCCGCCCACAGCGGCAACAAACAGATTGGAATTATGAACTGTCAGAGCCCTGTCATCTAAGTTTGAAAGACCGGTACTTACGTTAATCCAGTTAGCTCCCCCATTTGACGAAAAATAAACACCGCCATTCCAGGTTCCTGCAAATAAATATGAATTATATGAATAAATATACAATATATAAGTAACTCCAAGCCCGTTATTGGCAGTATTCCAGCTGTTACCTGAATTTGTAGACTTAAATAATCCGGCTGTAGTTCCTGCATAAAGATCTGTTCCATTAACGGCAAGTGTTATTACAATATTATTTGTCAACCCCGAGCTTGCTGATACCCACGATTGCCCGTTATTTGTTGAAGAATACACACCTCCGGACCAGAGCCCGGCAAAAATATTATTCCCTATAAATGCTAAAGCATATACAGGTAATAGCGGGAGTCCTGTGCTGATCTTCGTCCATGATGAACCTGAATTAGTTGAATAAAAAACTCCGCTTCCTGCCCCTGCATATAGATTTGAATTATTAACCGCGAGAGTAAATACCTGCAGATCTGTTAACCCAGAGCTGGATGCACTCCAGTTAAAACCATTGTCGGATGATCTAAATACTCCTCCCTGTGTTCCGGCAAATAAATTACTTCCAATCGAAGCAAATGAAGAAACAATTGCACTGGTAACTCCATTGTTTGAATTAAACCAGCTTGAGCCATTATCAGTTGAAACAGCAACACCGCTGCCCCACGTTGCACAATATAAATTATTTGAAAAAGAAAATATACCCTGGCACAGCAGGTAACGCATTCCATTACTTACAGAAGTCCAGTTAGTTCCGTTGTTTACGGAAATATATGCTCCACCCTGTGTTCCTGCAAAAACATTCGAACCCGATACTCCGAGTGAGGAAACAGTCGCACCGCTCATACCCGAATTAGCAGGAAGCCATTGCTGGCCGTTATTAGTAGTCGCAAAGACTCCTGAGCCAGAAGTCCCGGCAAAAATATAATTGTTGTTTACACCCATAGATAAAACGTTAGTATTGGTAAGACCGTTATTGATAGTTGTCCAGCTCGTTCCGTTATCTGATGAGAAGAAGGCCCCTCCCCCGCCTGCAAAAAGATTTGTTCCGCTAACAAGTAAACAGGATATGTAGACACTTCCAAGACCGTTATTAACCTCCGTCCAGTTTCCACCATTGTTGGTAGTCAAAAATACTCCGCCGCCAAACGTTCCGGCAAATATGTTTGTCCCGATTACTGCCAGAGACTGGACAATAGTTGTAGTCAATCCGTTATTTATTTGAGACCAGTTCGAGCCGTTATTAGTTGAGAAAAATACCCCGGAGTACGTCCCGGCAAACAAATTAGTCCCACTTACTGCTAATGCGTGAACATCGCTCGCGGTCAAACCGGAATTTACGGCAGTCCAGTTAGCCCCGTTATTTGTTGATATAAAGCACCCTCCAAACGCACCTGCAAAAAGATTATTTCCCAAAACAGCAAGTGAATAAATGTTTGTTGCACTGAGCCCTGAATTTGAGGCTGTCCAGTTCACACCATTATTTGTTGTAATATATATTCCGCCTCCCTGAGTAGCTGCAAACATATTGCCGCTCTTGGAAATAAGTGCCTGAACTGTCGCCCCATATGGCCCGTTAGTATAAACCCATTGCGAATTGGAAACCTGAACTGTTAAAATACATGCAAGAATTGTAAAAAATATTGATTTCATTTTGCGTTTCATTTAGTTATTACAAATATAATACACAAAGGACGCAATTAAGCGTCCTTTGTAATTATCCGTATCATTTATCAACTATCACTTCACCGGAACCATCTTCTTCGTTTCTACAACTGGTAACAGTTCGAGGCTTGAATGGATTCGGATAATCGGGGATCTCGGAATTATTATTAATGCTGACCGGGTCATCACCTCCAACAATCCGGGAAAAGAATTGATATCTCTTTTAAAGAGTTCTTTTGACAGGAGCCTGATTGAGGAGTTTAATCTGATTGAATGGTTGGAGAGTAAGATTGAGAAAAAAACTTCGAAGAGTTGTTAAAGCAGAAACACTTTCGGCATCACACAGGTATAACACTTATTTCTTTTGCTTCCACTTCAATTTCAGGCGGGTTAATCAGATGTTTCTTTACAGCGCAAAGATTTGCTGCATTGATAACTGCACTTTTGTATTTTGCAGGGAAATCCGGAGGAAGCATGATCTCAAGTTTGATCTTTCCAACTAACCCTCTGTCATTGTCATAACTCATTGATTGAATTATCCTTATATCATCAGTTGGTATTTGACGCTGCATACAAAAGGATTTTACGTAAATGCCTGCACAAGTCCCAATAGACGCAAGGAACAGGTCAAAAGGTGCAGGTGATGATCCATTTCCGCTTGCTTCAACAGGCTGGTCGGTTTTTATCACATGGCCGTTGTAGATGGCATTAACTTTCTTACCTTCATCGAAAAATATTTCCATTTTCATTGTTTAATTCTTCTTTCTGTTAAATATACTTCAAATTTGAATCTCAAAGCTACTCCACAAATATAGTCAATTTAGTTGCTAATAGCAACTAAATTAGCATTGGACAACTCTGCAAGTTTGATTCAATTTGCTATGGTTTTACTATTTCTGATATCTTATGAAGCGTGTGGGTAAATGATTTTAGCTCCGATTTAGGTACATTTTTAAGAATTGCTGTTTCACATTCCTTCATAAGCACGTTTATTTCCTTCAAGGCTTTTTCGCCTGCTTTTGTAAGCATTACATTAAATACACGCTTATCATCTACTTTTTTTGCCTCTTTCAAATAACCGTTTGCAATAAGCTTATCCACAACCCTGCTGCCTCGTGATTTTGAAAGACCCATGGTATTTGAAAGCTGCATACAGGATACTATCTTACCAGGCCGTAGGGAGAGTATTCCCCTGTATTCGGCAGGCGAAATATCCAGTTTTTCCCTGATGCTTTCCTCTTTGGACATACAGGCAAATTTAAGCTCAAAAATAAGTTCTACTATCGATCTATTCACCGGCATATTGTTTTATAGTTGCTAGACGCAACTTAATGAAAATTGTTTAAACTTTCAATAATTTGCTGCAATTCTTCTGTTCTTACTTTCGGCCTACAGAGGTTTTCAGGTTTCCGGCAAACTAATTCATGAAAATAATCTAATATTTGTTTTAATGCCCCCCTATACTAATTATTGAATAAAGTATAAACAGTGCCAGAATTGAACCTGTAAGTAAAGCCGCTAAGCCAAATAAACGTAATACAATTTCCCATACTAAAGAACCGGGTTTCTTAACCTCAAAGTTGCTTGTTATTCCCTGCTTTTGATATCGATCCCACTGTTCGCCGCGTTCGTGTATCATCTCTTCCTCAGTAACCTGACCGTTGAAAATGACAAAGTCCATAGGAAATTTTTCAGCTCGTAAATGCGTGTTAAAAAAGTGAACAGTGAAGATGAATCCTACAGCCAAAAGAGCCTCGTCTGAATGTATTATAGTTGCCATATTGAATATCCAGCCGGGCAGAAAGTATCCAAAAAACTCGGGGAGCCAGAGTATTAACCCGCTTGATCCTATAATTGCAACTCCCCAGAAAACTGCTAAGAAGTCAAACTTCTCCCAGTAAGTCCACCTGTCAAATGCCGGCTTAGTACCCCGGAACAAGAACCAGCGGAACATAGCCATTATATCCCGCAGATCTTTTCGGTTTATGAAAAGTGAATCGGGGCCTAACAGCCTTTTGAAAAAGGTTTCCTTTGAATGTTTTTTAGAGAACAGAAAGCGTATACTCATCACAAGAGTTACTAAAAAATATCCAAAGGTAATTATAGCTGCAATACGATGGATCAAACCTGCGCTTCCGATACCGCCCAGGAAGTCCATTAATGTTTTTCCCCATGAAGTATAGTTAAATTTTAATGGAAGACCGGTCAAAGCAAGTGCAAGAAAACTGGTTACAACAAAAACGTGCAGCACTATATGTAACGGCCTGAAACGCCTGTACACTTTGTTTTTAATTTTTAGATTATTCTTGGGGTTATGTTCAGTTCCTGAAAAATTTTCAGCATCTCGGTTATGTTTCTTTTCAATAAAGCCCCTGAAAGTCCAGAGGATTGAATGTATCCAGAAGAATAGGAATGTTCCTGCCAGCAGTGCGTTCATAAAAACTGTCACCCAGAAAAGCGCCGGATACTTGCTTTGATTGTTGGGTTCAGCATGAGCTATAAATTTGGAAAATCCAATACCTGCATCAGCATGACATTGCTTGCAGGTATTGGTTAAATTAGCTGAGTTTACCATTGAGTTTGTATCTTTTTCCGGAAGTATATTATGAGCGCTGTGGCAATCAGAGCAGCCTGCAACATTTTCAGGATACCCCAACCGTATGTTCTTACCATGGTAACTTTCAAAATAAGACTTTGCCGCAATAGTTGTAACCTTATTGCGAAGCATCAAACTTGTATCGGCATGACACTTCATGCAGGCCTGGGTATGGAATATCCTTCCCTCAGAAACGTTATCAATCTTGTTAATTGCATGCTTATTATGACAATCAGTGCAGGATGGAGCATCGTTATTTCCTTTTTCCAGTGCCTGGAAATGAATTGATTTAAAATATGAGGATTCTTTTTCGTGACACACGCTACACAGCTTTGCGGCAGCTTTCTTATCATTTTTGATCGAGGTGATCGTATGGATATTCGCGTGGCATTTGGAGCATGATACAGGAAGCCGTGTGGAGTTATGAATGCTTGTTTCGTGTTCTTTTGAAATCGAGTTATGACAGCTGCCGCAGTTCATTGGCTTGTAAGAGACAATACAGGAATTTTTTTTCGTTTTCAGTTTGCTTAGGGCATTTTCACCATCCTGAATGTGGCAGGCTGTACATGTTAATGATTTATGAACAGAAGAATTATAGGTATTGGCAGAAATATTTTTATCATGGCATTTCAAGCACTCCGTGTTATTTAAAGCTGAGATTGTAGATGTTTGCGCAAGTGCATGTGATGCTGATAATCCAATGATCAGCAAATAGATCAATACTTTAAATGCTGTCAATAATAATTTCATACAATCAAATATTTTATTTGGATTTAGCTGCAAAGTCCCCCGGAGCGTTTTTTGTTACTTATTTTTATTTTCGGTGTAAAAACATCTTTGGGAAACAACCCAAGTACCTCAGAAGGCGGAGAAGCTACATTGAAAGATTTTCCTGAAATAGTTTTGCCTTCGAAAAGTTTATTCCAGTCATTTAACCCATTTTCAAGTATGTAAACGTTGTTTACTCCCTGAACTTTCAGGTATTTCCATGCCTGAACAGAAACAGAATCATTATCTGCTATCAAGATCACTACACCCTGAGACGGAAGATGCGAAAGCGGTGCGACAAACTTTGGATCCAGAAAATTTTCCGGTTTAACATTTTCAGAGCCGGTGAGATGGAAATTTTTGAATTCATTTTCTGAACGAATATCGAGAGTTACAAGTTTGATCGAAGCCTCATTATATGTTTTTACATACTCCAGCGGGTGAATGAAAACATCCCGTGAAGAAAGCTGAGCTGAATAGCGGTTTTCCATTAAATTCCATTTACGAACAGGATCAGGCTGTCCGATTAACCATACCAGAGAAGCTGTAAAGACCAAAGCAGCAGCGCCATAAAGATATGAACGCCTTGTGATCTTCCATGACCATACTTTTCCTGTTCCTTTCGTTCTGAAAAACTCTTCAACTTTTTCCGCACCATAGAACATCACTAATGCCATAAGCGTTACAGCGAATAAAGTAGCACCAATAGACCAGCCCAGCCAGTCAGAAACCAAGTACCTATCGGTAAATGAAGAATTCCAGAAATCTTCAAAAGCCGGCAGTGATTCGCCAAAAAATCCGGCACCCAGAATAGTGCCAATTAAAAAGAAGAGACCATCAATTTTTAGGCTTGCTACTGAAACCAGTGAAGTACCCGGGCAATAGCCGCCAACTATAAATCCAACACCCATTATAAGTCCGCCAATAATTCCCGGCCATAAGAATGTTTGAGTCACGGATATTTGAGCAAAATCAAGTATCCCAAAGGCAGCTGAAAGAAAAATTAAAAGAGCGGCAACCACAATGCCGGTAAACATTGTTTTTAAAACTGTCATATCTTTTAAATAGAACTGCGCGGCAAGTCTTCTTGAATCTCCAAAACCTGCCAATTCCAGTGAAACTCCAAAACCGATACCGATCAGAACAAAAACTGCATATCCGCCGAATTTTCCAAGAACTGCAATAACATCTATAGGTAACATAATAGATTAATTTTCTTATTGATAAAAAGAAACTGGTTTAATTTGATCCAGCCCAGAGACGGCGAACAAAATAAGCAACTGCATAACCTCCGGTAAAAACACTGAACATAAATGCCCAGCTCCCCAGCGAAAGAACTGCCCCGCCTGATAATGCCTGACCTGAAGTACATCCGCGTGCAAACCTGGCACCGTAGCCCATAATTAATCCTCCTAGCAGAGCAAAAATGAGCCGCTGTACATTCGAAATTTGCGGACCTTTTAATATTTCAACTTTTAATCTGCCGTTAAACCATGCTGAGATCATTCCACCTGCAAATGTGCCAATCAAAAGAAATACACTGGCATGATCCAATGGATTGGTATCTCCTGCACCCATCACAGCAAAAGTACTGATAACATCAACATGTGATTGCCATAACAACTTGGTAAGCGCAACATGAATGCGGCTAATTGCGCCTGATGCGCCTAACCCGCTGTGAGTTAAAGCATAAGCACTGAAGAGAACCACTCCAAGAATGGAACCGGCGAAGTATGGATTTTTAACGGGCTTTGCTATTTTTTTCATTTGACTTTACTATTAATGTGTTTATTTACCGGGACCCTGAACCGGATCATTTTTATAACCCAATTCCTTCCAGTTCAAACGACCTCCGGATGAATGACAATCTGTACATGAAAGAGCATTTTTACTTGTTGTAACCATATGTGTAATGGGCCAGTACATTTTTGTTGGACTAAAACCAAACTTTCCGCTGTATGGTAAATTGTTTAGTTTTGCTCCTGTTGCTATTGCGTAACTCCAGTCAAACTTCGTCCAGTAACCGCCCTCTCCGCTGGTTATCGGAGGTATAAGAATGTTATTTATTTCGTCATAGGGCTGTATGGCATGATGTACTTTGAACGGCCATATTTTTGCTTTCTCGTCATCACGTGAACCTATCGGGTGATTGATATTGTGTTCAGTTTCTGAATCAAGTTTATCACCAATTACGTATCTGTCCATTTTTCCGTTAAACCAGGCATAAGTTGGAATAACTTCCTCTTCATACTTGAATTCACCCTTTATTTTTAAGTATTCATGCGGACTGTCTATTCTGGTTGAATCCCCTGCTTTTGACCAGTCCCAGATCATTTTTGTAGGAAGCTTTCTTGCAAACTCAGGTATATGGCATGTTTGACAAGCTATTCTGGCAGTGTGCTCATTGAGCCGGCGGTCTTTATGAGGCTTTTCAGTATGACAATTCTCACAATTAAATCTCACTGCAGTGGTTTTTTCAGTGTAAGTAGTATTTACTTTACCTGAAATAACATGATCTTTAGTCGTGTGGCAATCAACACACTGAAAATTGAGTTTGCCCATATGGAAATCAAGCTCCTGGTTTGCATTTATCAGTGATTCATCCAGATCGCCGTGTTTTACTCCCATACCTCCGCCGCCGCTAAAATGGCAAATTCCGCAGTTCTCTCTGCCCGGACGGTGTACACTTCCAGCAACTAAACGCAGGTTAACGCTTTTATTAGGCATACCGCTTTTTGTTTTCACATATGTGCCTGAACCATCGTGACATACCAAACAATCGACGTTTTCTTCTTTTGAAAAGTCGAAATTCTCATCCCCCCAGCCGTAACCTGCGTGACATGTTGTACAGGAAGCCCAGTTGCCGACAATGCTGATGCAGAAGTTGTTTATCTGATTTTTTTTGCCTAGCGGCATTACTTTACCATTTCTCACAACATCACCGCTTATCCATGTCCAATGCGCAGTTTTCATTACTTCCTTTGCGCTATTGGGATGACAATTTATACACATACGGGTAACAGTCTGGGGAGATTCAATAGAGTCTTTGAAATAAGGGCTGTGATCCAGGTGCGGAAGCACACGTCCTTCCAGGGGATTTTGCGGAGCCGGCGCAGTATTCTTAGTGGTGCCGGATTCTTTGTTGCATGAATTCATAACAACTACCATCATCAGTGCTATTCCAATGTTGCGGAGCATGTAATAAACAGACTTTTTATATTTCATATTTAATTCACTGCGCGTTTTTTATGAATAAATAACAAATTCTTCCCAACATATCCTACTGCAGCATTTTTTCATTATTATATTGGAGAAGTAAGCGAGAATAATAGAGAGAATACTAGTATTTTGATTTTCATATATTTCGATTTATTGTTGATTTTTAAAGAATTTGCAGTAATTAGTCGCTAATAGCAACTTTCTTGATACTAAAATAACAGGCATGGCTGAGATAAAAAATGTCCTATATCAAAGGAAAACATGATTTATATCATTGGTTGCTAATGGCACCTTTTTCATCTCTTGACTTTTCAGAATCATTTATATAAGTTGCTAGTAGCAACTAAATATTTTAATTATTGTTATAGCGGATATGAAAACAATTAAAACATTATTAATCATTTCTGCGGTACTAACGGCTCTTGCGGGCCAGGGCTGCAGTAAAAAAGAAAACAACGAGGTAAAAAACACAACTATGGTACATTTAAACGCAGCCACATTTAAAGAAAAAGTATTCAATTACGAAACAAATACGGACTGGAAGTTCGAAGGTGATAAGCCGGTAATAATTGATTTCTATGCAGACTGGTGCGGTCCCTGTAAAATGGTTGCCCCGGTTCTCGAAGATCTTTCAAAGGAATACGACGGTAAGATCCAGATCTATAAAGTGGATACGGAAAAAGAGCAGGAACTTGCTTCAATCTTCGGAATAAGAAGTATTCCTTCTATCTTATTCATTCCGATGGACGGGAAACCGCAGATGTCAAGCGGTGCAATGCCTAAGGAAGGTTTTGTGCAGGCAATTAACGAAATACTGCTTGTGAAAGCAAACTAAATCTAAAGATAATTATGAAAAAGAATATGGGTTCTACTGATAAGATCATAAGAGTTATACTAGCTCTTATAATATTTACACTATATTTTACTGGTATTATTCCGGGATTATTGGGAATAATACTTTCTGCTATTGCAATAATTTTTGTATTAACATCCTTAGTAGGAACATGTCCGCTTTACCTGCCTTTTGGCATAGGCACGCTTAGGAATAAAATAGGATGAAGAAATACCTGAAGATGTTATTGTATATTTTAATTGGAGGTATTGCAGGGTACTCATACTACTACTTTGTTGGGTGCACGAACGGTGGAACCTGTCCGTTAACATCAAGCTGGTATATAACCACAATCTATGGTGCAGCTGCAGGTATTGTGTTGGGAATACCACAAAAACAAATATAAAACGAGATTGGAGAGAATCCAAATAATTCGTAATTCAATATTTATCAAGACTACTTTATCAAAACCATCTTCTTAATTTCAACAAAACCTTCCGTTTCAAGCTTGTAGAAATAGACACCGCTCGAATATTTTGAGGCGTACCAATCCACTTCGTAAGTTCCGGAATTTAACTGTTCGTTGACAAGCGTTTCTACTTCCCTGCCAAGCAAATCGTAAATGACGATCTTCGCAAATGAACTCTTAGGCAAGGCGAATCTTATCTTTGTTACAGGGTTGAATGGGTTAGGGTAATTCTGGGATAATTTATACTGCGAAGGGACAGATGTTGTTATATTAATGATACCAATAGGTGAGCCGAAATAGAAATTGATCGTATCTAGACTGTTATTAGTTATTGTTTCATACCTTGTGAGATAATTATAACCAATACGATAAGCATATAAAGTATAGCTGCCTGCCGGAAGCATTGGAGCGGTGTATAAGCCATTTGAGTTTGATATGCCGTAATTCTTAAATTCATTTCCAATCTTTGCATAAATTATAACATTATCAAGCGCAGTCAGGGGCTGATCATTTAGTGTATAACAGGTTCCGCCTATATGCAAATTGCTGGCTCCGGAATTAGTAATTCTATAAACCTGACCGTTAATATTTGTCAGATTCTCATTTGGGTACAGTGTAGCTGCCTGTTGCCAGTCAATAGTAGATTGATAATATGTCGGCACGAAGTCCAGAGGGTCATCATCATTTTGATAATACATAATATATGTAGTATCACCAGGCACTCGGGGTAAAGTGTAAAAACCACCCGGCAAAATGACAGTTGAATCAACAGTGATTAGATTTGTGGTAATCCTGTCATAATGTAATGCTTTAACAAATCCGTTGTTAACTGGCAGTCCGTTATCTCTGTAAGTAACCTGTCCTGAAACAGTAAAGGTATCCGTATTTCCTGAAGGATTACGTTTGTAATATATTTCAAAATTTCCGTCCCGGATATCCTGCCAGACAACATGCACAGTTGATCCCCAAACTGCTATTGAAGGTCGGTCTGAAATTCCGGCACTATTGGTTAACTGTATATCCGCTCCCCAGCTACTGCCACCGTCTGTTGAACGTTTGTAGTATATTTCCTGGTTTCCATCGCGGTCATCTCTCCAGGTAACATTAACATACAACCCCGATGCAGTAACATTTGCCGAGCTTGAATTCCCACCATCATTTGTTAACCGTGTATCTGTTCCCCAGCTTATACCGTCATTTATTGAGCGTTTGTAGTATATCTCAGAATTTCCATCTCTGAAATCTGACCAAAGAAGACTTACAGTTGAACCTGATACCGCAACTGAAGATAACTCTGAAATAGAAGAATCATTCGTCAGTCTGGTATCCTGCCCCCAGCTAAACCCGTCATCTGTTGAACGTTTGTAATATATCTCACTATTTCCGTTAATGCTCCCGTCACGAAAGTCTTGCCATAATATCTGTACTGTTGAACCGTTCACTGCTACTGAAGGATTCAAAGAATTCAGCGGATCATTGGTCATCCTGCGGTCCGGCTCCCAGGTAATGCCTCCATCAGTTGAGCGTTTGTAGTATATCTCAGCGAAAGCAAACTGGCTATCACGTTCATCCTGCCAAACAACATGAACAACTGAGCCTGATACTGATAAAGATGGGGTCGAAGAAGTACCAAAGGCATTCGTCAGGCGTGTCTCCGGTCCCCAGCTAACACCTTCATCAGCAGAGCGTTTGTAATAAATCTCAATCCCCCCCCCGTTACGGGTATCCCACCATACAATATGTACCGTCGTGCCGGATATTGCTACAGAAGGACCGGGAGATAAAATGTTATTATTAGTGGTCAGCCGAGTATCTGTTCCCCAGCTTATACCTCCGTCAGTTGAGCGCTTGTAATAAATCTCGTAGCTCCCGTTTCGGTTATCGGCCCACACAACATGCAAAATATTACCATTAGCTTTTATAGCCCATGAGTTATTCGGTACTAAATTGGATATAGCAGTATTGTTTGTCAGCCGCACATCCTGCTGCCACTGGGCATTAGTAACAATAGTTACAAACAAGATGAGTATAATAAATAATAACTGTTTTTTCCCCGAAATAAATCGGTTCACCTGCGATGGATTCTCTTTGTTCAACATTTTATCCTACTTTGGATTATCTAAATATAATACAAAAAAACTGGCTTTAATGATCCCTTTTATTTGTCCCGCTCACTATTCGAGACTGCGACAGTCGTGGGTTAAACTCTCTATTTTATCAAAACCATCTTCTTTATCTCAGAATAATCTCCTGTCGAAGTTCCGGTTTGATGGACTATCAATTTGTAAAAATAAACCCCGCTCGGATAATTTGATGCATCCCAATTAACTTCGTAAGCTCCCGGTTGGAGGCGTTCGTTAACAAGAACTGCTATTTCTTTACCTAATACATCATACACAGACAGGAATGTCTCTGCTACTGATGTTCCGGGGGGAATAGCGAATTTTATTTTCGTAGTTGGATTAAACGGATTTGGATAGTTTTGTGATAAGTAAAAGTACTTCGGTATTTCCGAACCAATATTCTGTATGCCAACAGGAGGAAGATCAATTAATGTTGCCCAGGACTGATATCTTCCGGTTCTATTGTCTGCCCAGTTTGGAATGATTTTCGTGTCAGTGGATGTAATTCCAATGTAATCACCAATCCAATTTCCGTTTGAATTGTTTGGCCTGAATTTCGCATCATTAGCCTTAATATCGGTCCATGTGTTGCCGCCGTCAATCGAGCGTGAAACATATGTGTCGACTGAATCATTCTCATTTGAACTTCTGCAATCATGATAAATTACATTTACTCCGCCTCCGAGGTCAACATTTATTGCCGCTTGAAACTGCAGTTTGCCGTCTGCCAGGTCCTGATTAACTCTGATAGGAGCGCTGAAAGTAGTACCCTGATCGGTTGATCTCCACAAAAAAATGTCAGAGACATCACCGCTGCTGAAGTTCTTTTCCGGCGCCACTACATAAATCCAGCCATTTCTTTCTCCGCCTGTACGGTCAATGTCCATTCTCGGAAAGCTTGTCACCCCTATAGGCCACGGTCCGTATTGAAATGTACGGATGCCGTTCATATCTGCTGCGTTGTTTCTCGTTGTCCAGGTGATACCGCCGTCGGTTGACTTTGCAAAACCCAGAGAATCTTCCAAATAGTTAGGAAAGGAACCTATGTATTTTGCCCAGATAGCATAAATATTACCTTCAGGTCCCGCGGTAACATCAGCTCCCTGATGTGCAGGAAGTGCAGGTGAAGTCGGAGGACTTATTGGTATTACGGTTGTCCAGGAAACTCCGCTATTTGTAGTTCTCGAAAATACTATTCTGTTTTCATAAGGTGCTTCAAACTCCGTATATACTGTATATGAATGACCGTAATATGGTGAAGTCGCGGCATAATTTGTGCCTGATAAACACTTATCAGAAGATGTTGACGAACCCGGTAAATAGGCGGGGGCAGACCAAGAAAGCCCGAAATTTGTAGAATATGAAGTTCCAATTCGCCCCGAAATATGTAAATAGGATATAATATATATATTATTCTTATCTATTATGGGACCAGGGTCTCCATAACTCAATATGCTTAAGGTATCGGTTCCATACCAATTGATGCCGCCGTTAGTGGAAGCATAACCACCGACAGGGTAACCGGAACCTCCCCAAAAAGCAACCGCGGCAGCAAATACCAGATTAGGATTTAAAGGACTTGCATAAATGATGACTTCACTCTGATTTCCGGGGGCAATTGTCGGGTGGAGCCTGAAATTTGGACCAACTGACAGAAAACCATCATTAGATTGAATATAACGGGTCGTTGCATTGGGGTTATCATAATTATCAATGCCTTCATTGTCTGGCAGTTTTACATAATTATTCAAGGAAGACAATCTCCTCATTTGAGGATTTGGGTTCCCTCCCCTGAGTTCATCCTGGAAATTTTGTCCCGTGGATGATTTAACACCCAGAAGAAACATAAGTAATATTAATATTATGGATATCATTATAATTATTTTAAAAGAATTCCCGACGAATCGTGACTACTCATTAATAACTTCGTTATTTTATGAGAAGCATTTTTTTATTTTATTAAAATCATCTTACTCGTTTCTGAATAGTCTCCTGATGTTAGCGTGTAAAAATAAACTCCCGAAGGATAATTTGAAGCGATCCAATTGGCTTCATAAGTTCCAGCATTTAACTGCTCGTTAACCAATGTTTCCAGTTCTCTGCCAAGCGCATCATATACAACAAGCTTTGCAAATGAACTATTAGGCAAAGCGAATTTAATTTTTGTGCTCGGGTTAAACGGGTTCGGATAGTTTTGCGAAAGAGAAAATTTATTTGGTACCTCATTCGAAATTGGTTTAATACCTGTAAGCTCGCCAATCGGTCTTCTGTAAACACCGTTTAGACCACCAAAACCCAGCCCGGCAAATATGTAATTATTTAAAAAACTAAAATCACGGACCAAAGTAGAACCATTTGGAAGACCTTCACTTTTTTGCGTCCACGTTGCACCATTATCATTGGAGACATAAACTCCATTAGTGGAAGTTCCGGCAAAGATATAATTTGCGTTTACTGTTAATGAATATACATTTTGATTATTTAATGAAGTTTGGGTCCACGTTGATCCGTTATTCGTAGACATAAATACACCTTGAACACCTATAGACCCCACGAAAATATTATTTGCGTTTATCGCTAATGCATAAGCGGATTGAATAAAAGAAGTTTGGGACCAAGTTATGCCGTTATTTGTAGATAAATTTACACCATTACCTGTACCAGAACCGGCAAAAATATTATTTCCGTTTACTGCCAATGAAGTAATGTGTAAATTATTTAAAGAAGTTTGAGTCCATGTTGCACCGTTATCAGTGGATAAAAATAAACCATTATTTGGATTATAAGTTCCTGCAAAAATGTTATTTCCGTTTACTGCTAATTTATAAATAGTTTGATTATTTAATGACGTTTGGGTCCAGTTTGTACCGCTATTTGTGGATAAATATACACCATTACTAACAGTTCCTGCAAAAATGTTATTTCCGTTTACTGCTAATGAATAAACAGATTGATTACTTAAGGAAGTAAGTGTCCAGATCAAACCATTATTTGTAGATAAATATACACCTCCACCTGTACCAAAAACTCCGGCAAAAATATTGTTTCCGTTTACTGCTAATGAGCGTACTTCTACATTGCCCATTCCGATATTTACAAGTTCCCATTGTGCATTAGATATCTGTAAAGACATGATGCACAAAAAAATTGTTATAAATATTGTTTTCATTTTGTTTTCCTCTTTTGGGTATTTTAAGTTATTTAATTAAAATCATTTTCTTTATATCAGTAAAGTTGTCAGATTCCAATCTATAAAAATATACACCGCTTGCAAAATTGGATGCATTGAATTCTATATTATAGCTCCCGGCATTTTGCATTTCGTTTACGAGTGTTTTCACTTCCCTGCCTAAGATATCATATATTTTCAGTGTCACATTTCCTGTATTTGCGACAGAATATTTTATAACTGTGGAGGGGTTAAAAGGATTAGGATAATTCTGCGACAAGCTGAACCTGTAAGGATTTGTATTTTCTTTAGCAGTTAAAGGACCCTGACCGCTGTAGTTGTATCCAGTCACAGTTATGTCATCAACATACCATCCGTCAGCAGCTCCACTCTTGTCAGATGTCAGCCTGAACCTTATCTTCACCTGGGATGAATGGTTGGCATATTTTGTAATATCAATCCTTGCCTCATGTACTGAAGCTACTGTACCAGTGTAGCTGCCCGCTTGCTGCCACGTTGTACCATTATTACTGGATACTTCTACCTTGCAGAAATCCTTATCCAGTTGTGTGTCATATTTTTGCCAAAAACTTAATATCAACCCATCTTTAGCGGAAGTATTTATCGGATTAATCAGTGTCATAGAATTATTTACATTATTCTTATAATTTCCGGTTTTGCTGTCTGTAAATGAGTTTACCGGTGAGTGTGAATTTGTATTTTTTACATCCCAACCGCCCGATCCTGTAACCCACTGACCGAATCCACCTTCTGCATTATCTGACAGCATAGTTGCACCTGTACCAGAAAATAGATTGATCCAGTTAAGCGCAGCTTCAACAACATCATCTCTGCCTTGTGCAACACCTGAAGGAGTCAGCCAAACACTCTGGTCAACAGGAGATTCCAAATGAGTAAGATATTTTCCTGTTGCCAGGTCATATGCATCATTAGCCGGGAACGTACAACCCCAATCAGGGTGCAGCGTCAAAGAGGTCGGGCTGTCAAATCCTCCGTTTGTCGGTTTACCGAAGATTTTTACCCGCGGATGAAATTTCATACGAAATGCTACTTGGTCTCCTGAGCTGCCTGCTCCCGGACCTGTTAACAAAGCGATAGGTTTAAGATATCCTGGAGGTGTGCCATTTATTTTGTAAGCGGATGATATATTATTCAGGGTCATTTGCAGATGATTCGAAGAGGAAGTTCTGTGTCCCCAGTCAATAGTTGACATATTTGATGTAAACAAAACTCTCAAAGCAGAGTCGCTCAAAGACATATTTCCGCCAAAGTTTGACCTGAAGTCTATTATCATTCCATCGGTTTGCATCAATGCCTGAACGGCGTTATAAAATTCTTGACCTGCATTACCGGTCCATTGTATTCCGTAAATGTAACCGATGTTTGTCCCTTGAACAATTCCATAGGATACATATTGTCCAGCTGAATAGTTCGGTTTAGGCACTCCGGGGATATCCATTTGCTCGTCACTGAATATTGTGGAAAGTCCATAAAGTGGTGCAGTTGATAAATGAACTGTATCACCTGTAGAATATTTAATAATATCAATATTATTAAAAAGGTGTCTATTTCTTCCTGCCCCGGTTAGTAGACCGTGGGTGAAAGCACTTGGGCTGCTGCCAATTGGACCCGCAAAAGGCAATTGATAACCCAATAGCTGATATACTAGAACTTTCCATGGTATTCCGTCATATCCAAGCATTATATCGCCGGGTTCTATTCCAAGAGGATGGTTTGGAATGACTTTATAAATCAGCAATGAACTGTCAGGTAATGGGGTCAGACAGAATCCAATGTGAGTTATTGTTCCTGGTCCTCCCAAATACAAAAACGGCATACCGGGAGTAACGGGCAATGTTGCAAATAAAGTCCTATCATAAGGATTAGTATGAAGATCCCGTAATGAAAGAGCCAGAACATTCATAATAGCCGCAAACCTTCCTTTGCTTACACCGGCTGCTACTTCAGGACGATATTGGTTTTTAAGCGCGAGCCAATTATCCTGTATATCATGGAAGCAAGCAAATTCTGCATTAATCTTATTCCAGAATGCATCAAAAATCTGCAGCTTCGTTGCTGTTGGCAATCCAGGACCCCAAGTAGAATCTATAACACGGCGCCAATCTTCGGCGGTATAAGACAAAGTTGAAATAGAAGTATGTCCGGTAACAATATGATTGTCAAGAAATATCTCAGATATCGGTTCAGTATTGCCCGGAAGAATATTACTTGATTGTGAATAAACAGATGTGAGAAAAAACACTGTACATAACAGTAGACTTTTAAATATCTTCATTTAGAATCTCCTTATTGAATTTTCATTAATTTGCCTACTCTTCACAGTTTTCGGCTTTCCTGTTTTATTTTATCAAGATCATTTTCTTTGTTTCTGTATAGTTTCCTGTAGTAAGTTTATAATAATAAACTCCGCTAGGATTAGTAGATGCATTCCAATCAACTTCATAAGTCCCCGCGTTTAAATGTTCATTAACAAGCGTGGCAACTTCTTTGCCCAATATATCATACACGGACAGGAAAGTCTGTGCTGCTGATGAAACTTGTGGAATTGAAAATCTAATTTTTGTTACAGGATTAAAGGGATTAGGAAAATTTTGTTTAAGATTATATTCTGAAGGCATCGTGCTGCTTATTGGAACTATGCCTATAGGTTCACTTAATTTAATAACACGACCGTCATCGGATATTGCATAAGCAGAAACTACTCCGTTAATATAAACAAGGTCTACGTTCATTAAACCCTGTACTCCGCTTGTATTCATTAATGACCAGCTTAAGCCGCCGTCTGTGCTTTTACCCACACTGCCGCTTGATCCTGATTCGGATGTTAAATAGCACGTGTTAGTTCCGTAAACCCATTTTACTCTGCCATTAAAGTAACCTGTTAAAGGCAAGCCTGTATTCAAAGGCGTCCATGAAACACCGCCATCGGTAGTGCGTGAAATTGAGGGTAAGAAACCACCACTTACACCAATCCCTGTGAGTTTATCTGAGTTGAAAGCAAGACCTGTAGTATTATAACCTCCCGAAATGTTTCTTTGATTCCATGTTGCCCCGCCGTCACTTGTTATAACAACTCTAGCAGGAGGATAGATACCCCACCCGTAAAACAGATTATCTGTACAAACAACTGAGCCTGTAATGGCAGTGCCGTTGGTAGATATAGTAGTTTGTGTGTTCCAAGAGTTTCCTCCGTCTGTAGTTTTAGCGAGATAATGCTGACCATATAAAGAGGGCGGATCACTTTCAGCGACACCTATTAAAGAATTAGTCCTTGAAAAAACTATACCGTTAAAATATCCGTGGCTGCCTCCTGTAGTTAAAATTACCACCCAGTTTACGCCTCCGTTCGTAGTTTTCCATACTCTTGCATTCCCTCCGCTGCCACCATTAGAGCCGACGTCTCCTGCAAAAATCAGGTTTGCATTCACAGCCCAAACGCACGACAATTCAGGACCTGTCAAATTGCCGGAAATATTCGTCCAGTTTACACCGCTGTTTGTTGACTTAAAAACCTTTGGTACACCTGATGTCCCGCCTGCCACAACTAATTCTGCCGGAGCATAAACAGAAATACTGGGTATTGTACCAACTCCCGTCAAAGTTCCCTGCAATGTCCATTGTGTAAATGCATTTTGGGAAATAATAATAAAGACTGTAATAGTAAGAAACAGTGTAAACTCTTTCATAATAATTTTATAAATTTTCTTTTTTCTTAGACTCATCGATAGTCATAGAGTCATTCCAGTAATAATTAAACAAATCGTACATATTTTTTGCAAATTCAGAGCGTCTCATTATCAGGTCAGCTTGGAATTGTTTGGGAACACCTTTATCAGTTGAACTAATAAAAACATTCTGGCGGTCAACTATAGTCATATTAGGAATATTCAATTCTGATATTCTTACAGCTTCTCCCATTTTTTCAAATTGATATATAACTTTTATAAAATCATCCTTCCTTGCATCTTCAACTTTGCCGTTTTTCTCGACTTGAAAATCGAGGTTGAAACTGTAAATTGATCTTATTTCCCCGCCTTTGTTAATGAACTCATTTGCGACTTCAGCCGAATCTTCACTTATTATTCCTTTTATATGATACATCCCGCAAATTTCTTCTTCAGCGCTTAACAGGAATTCACGATACTTTGATACCCTGTGCTTATTGAATCCGCGAATAAGCTCGATGTTGATGTATTTATCTTCTGCGGGAATTTGAGTTGTATAAATGCTCTTTACTTCTTTGAATGTATTTTTAAGCTGCGAAAGCTTGTTGTTGTATTCATCTTTATAATCTCTTTCGATCTTATCAATGATTACATCGGGATCTATTACCTGATACTGTAATACACGATTTGTATCAATTTCATTGCAGTAACCTTTTTCAACAAAAGATTTGAGAATATCGTAAATTGAACCGCGGATTATCTTAGCATCCTTTGCAATTTCTGCAGCAGTCATTAAACCGCCTTTGCATAGACTTAGAAAAACTTTGGCTTTATATTCATTAAAACCTAGGTTTTTTAACTCTTCTATTAGTCTTTTGTGTTCGGTCGGCATTAGTAATTTTGTTGAACTTGATAACTTCAGCAATATTATGACTAATTATCTGGTTGTCAAGTGCATAAAAAAAGCCCTTTTTACAGGGATTTTAAGGATAATATTGTAAAATATTAACTTGCAGGATCAAGCCATCACAGTTCCGGGTTTGAGGTATAACAAATAAAGGGAGCGGTTAGGCTCCATTTAATTAAACATAAGAGTATCCGTTTTGAGTCAATATGGAAGTAATAGTCACTAGGCCAGTCACCAAGCAAGTCACCAAAAGTATTCTCATGCTTCATTATCTATTGTTTTCAATCCATAATAAAAGAAAAGGGATGATTGACCTCCTGCTTGGGACACAGGGCTCCATTAAATCAACCATTCGGTTATTTTAATTTCTTACTCATTTCCATTTCTTGCGGCCTCTCTTTTCAACTTTCTAGCGTGTGGTCTTGGATCTTTAATCGGCTCTATCTTGGTGTCACTTATTCTCATTAACTTAAAAATACTCTTTATGTCCTTCTTCTCAGCTTTATCCCAGAACCAGCCATTATTCTCCAATTCAGCAATACCCGGCATACCATTCAAAAGGACTTCTTTTAATTCAAGCGCTTTACACATAAATTGAATTGTCGATTTATTTCTCCCCTGCCTGTAATTGAGTATAGCCAAACCTAGGAAACTATCAACATGGGCCGGATCAAGCGAAATAGAACGATTAAAGCACTTTTCCGCTTGGTCAAAGTCTTTAGTATTCATATAAGCATAAGCCAGATTGTTATGAGCTACTACTTCATCCGGAGAGTATTTTAAGTATTCCAAATAATCCTTAATGGCATTATAAATATCTCCCTTCTTACTGTAGATTATTGCACGGTCAAGATACAAATCTGATTGCTGAGGGGCATAGAACAGGGAATTTGTATAATCGGCAATTGCATCATCATACATTTCAAGCATTGAATAAATTTCAGCCCGCATGACATATACAAATGGGTCATCAATCTTCCAGCATAAGCTTTTGGATAACTCGCTGATCGCTCCGGGCCTATCGTTTAAGCTGAGTCTGCAGTTTGCTTTTTGAGTATTAACATAGTCATATTCGGGATTGATCTTTAATATCATATTGTAGTCATCTATGGCCTTTTCATAATCTTTTAAAGTATAATGATAGTAATTTGCCCTGGCAATGTAAGTAGTAATACATGTATTACAAAGCGATAATGATGCCGCATAATCTGAAAGTGTATTAATGGTATCAGAAATGCTCTGGTAGCAATCCCCTCTTAGTGTATATAAATGCTGATTGTTTTTAGAAAGTTCAATTGCTCTGGTAAAGCACTTAATTGCACTGTCATTTTCACCCTGATTGAAATACAAATTTCCTGCGAACTCCCACTTCGCTGTATCATTATTATACATATTACAATACTCAGATATTATCTCAACACTTTTATCGAAATCAATTCGTTCTGTATTTGAGTATAAAGCCAGCATTTGGTTCAACAACACTTTTTGTCCAGGATCATTCAGATCAGCAACGGGTAAATTCTTAAATGTTTTGACAGGTATAGCAAAATTCATATTTTGTCCGGTTGTTACTGATAAAGATGTAATTCCGATTAATTCCCCGTTTGAATTTAGTAAAGAACCCCCGCTTGAGCCCGGGGAAATTGGAGCAGATATTTGTATCTGTTTAGGGCTTTCATTCGTTCTTATTGCGCTTATTACTCCATAAGAGAATGTCTTTGTGTACCCCTGGGGATTTCCTAAGGCATAAATGCTGCTACCAACTTGCAGATCTTCATTATTTACGCAATTGATGAAAGGATAATCACCATCGGGCAGTTTTAGTATTGCTGCATCAACAAAAGGATCAAATCCTGCAAAAGGAATACTGTCATAGATATCGTTTCCATTCCTGATCTCTATCCTGCCGGCATCTTTAACAACATGATAATTTGTATAGACCAGGCCACTGCTTGAAACAATAACGCCACTGCCGTAACAAAGCAAAGCATTATCCCGGTCATATCTGTAAATCATGACAACTGCATCACTGCACTTTGAGTAAATCTCTTCTGATGATACTTTGATCGGCTCTAAACCACCTGATGTAATCTCATTTTGAGAAAATGAGCTTTGAACAAACAAAAGAATGAAGAACAGAATAAATAATAAATTTTTCATGATACGCCTCCTTTTATTTACTCAAAATTAGACTAAAGAAAAGAAGATATCATATCATAGTATGATAATTTTCAAGTTAGAAACGTTAGTGGTTATAGTTAGGGAATTTCTAATAAGACAAAATATTTGTGATTATGTTAAAAATTAATTAATAATACTCATATCTAACAATCCGTTATTAACTAAGACCGTCACCAAGGATTAAAATGAGCTTTCGAAATTCTTGTTTTAAGTTCAAAAATGCAAGTTTCGATATAAACCATAGAATTTATGAACAAAGGAAAAAGCCGCATAAAACTTTTGAATAATAAAATTTTCTATTTTAATTCAGTGTTGTAGAGAACTTTCCCATCTGAACTTATGAAGCTTGCTGTAATTTCAGCATTGGTCAGGGTTAGAGCAAGAAACCCGTTCTGGCTTTCTGAAAATAAAGTATTTGAGGTTTTTCCGGTTGTTCTAAGCTGCGACCCCGCGCCCGATACAAAATAATTTACATCACTGCCAGTTTCCTTAAGATGCTGCATATCATGATCATGGCCCGCGAGGTAAATATCTACATTATGCTTTTCAAGAAGAGGCTTTATTGATTCGATCAGTTCCGGTGTATTTCCGTGTGAGCCGCCGGAATACACTGGGTGATGTCCCGCAACGATCTTCCATTTCGCATTGGATACGCCAAGAACACTGTCAATCCAGTTAAGCTGAATTTGTATATCCTGTTTCTTCAAGTCTTCAATAGAGCCTTTATTAAGCTCGCTGTCTTCGGTATTTATTTCGTAATAACTTTTTATGAAAGGATTTGAATCTATTATTACAAACAGCGCTTTCACAGAGTCATTTATGCTTACAACAAAACTGTAATAACGAGATGGTAATTTCCACCTTTTGCTGAGAGTTGAGTAATCAATTTGCGCCTGGACACTTCCTCCGTAATCGTGATTACCTAAGGTGATATACCACGGAACCTGTAACGATGAAGCAGTATATACATCCTCGAAAGATGTTTTCCAGTGGCTGTCTTCCGTGCTTTTGACACCGGTCGGGTAAAAATTATCCCCCAGCGTCATAATGAAATCAATTTTGTTCATTTCCGCATATATTCCCATTTCATCCGCAGTTTCTTTCTGACCGAAATTCCCGTTTCGCCCCCAGTCTCCCATAGCAATAAATGTAACCTTCTGCGCAAAGCAGTTTTGAATGAAAAGCAGTAATAACAAAGAAGATATGTATTTCATTATTTCAATTTTAAATTTTATTCAAATATAGGGAATGAGTATTAAAACTTTGTTAAGGAACGCCAGAAGATTGAAAAGTTTTGCACTTGAGTGTTATCCATAGTCACTAATCAAGTCACCAAAGGCATCTTTGTAGATAAAATTTTGCTAATTTTACACCAAAATCAAAGAAAATAAACCCATGACCTCCTGCTTCACGAGCAGTGTTTTGCAAATCACTAATTGGAATTTTGGATGGTTTTCAGCAAATCAATCAGTGATTTGCTTTGGAAGGGGTCACGCATCTTTGAAGTGTTCCAGTCGGGATGGCAGGATTCGAACCTGCGACCTCCTGCTCCCAAAGCAGGCGCGATAACCGGACTACGCTACATCCCGAAAACGAAAAGTGGACAGGGGCGGGATCGAACCGCCGACACACGGCTTTTCAGGCCGTTGCTCTACCTACTGAGCTACCTGTCCTTATATAAAACAAAACTCATCTTTAAGGGCGGGATCGAATCCCGATGAAACCGGGACTTTTCAGGCCACTCGTCTACCTACTCATGTTACCTGTCCTGGTTTGAAGCAAAAACCCGTCACTTTTTACAGTAAAATACAAATATCCTGAAATTTTACACAAAAATCAATTTACATTTTTAGCACTGACCCAATAATTACACTTGAATAAATCGTATATTTACACTTGTTTTGTAATATGCAGGATATTTCAACCCCAAAATTAATAATCTCATATTTTGTAAGGTTCCTTGGGATATTCCTTGTAATTTTTTCCTTAATTGCCGCATCACAGGGATTTATTTCTGTTATTAACATTAACAGAGACGGAACAACAGGTGTACGATATATCAATGAGTCAGAAGATATAGACTATTTGATCGTCACAGTGTTATCCGAAAATTCACCTGCTTATCATTCAGGCTTACAGGTTGGTGATACAATAATTTCAATAAATGGTGTATCGGTTAAAGATAAAGAAAAATTAAGGAAAGAGATCTCAAACAGGGAGATCGGTAAAAAGGTAACATATACGATCAGACAGGGAAAGATCACAAAGGATTACGAAATTACTTCCGCTCCGCTTCAACCCCTGGAAAAGATAATGATCTTTTTATTCCGTACTGTTCCGATTTTTCTTCTCATGGCATACCTGGTAGTGGGACTCTGGGGAATTTTCAGAAGTCCCTATGCTACAGAAACTATCCTTATTGCTTTATTCTGTTTCTGTTTTGGCTGCTTTATGTACGCAACTGTAACCGTGGGGGATGCTCCGGATAATTTTATACGAAGTTATCTTTATTTCGATACAATGCGTGAATTTGTCACATACATTATGTGGCTTGGCCCTAGTTTCTGGGTTTTGCTGTTTGCAACTTTCCCCAAAAGGAACAGAATTTATGAAAAACACAAATTCACATCACTCTTGTTTATTTTTCTTCTGCCGCTGATTATAATAATCTCGACAGTTATGAATCTGAACAGCAAAATACTTACATTTATGGTTTTTCTCTTGCTCTTTGTACAAATGGCCTCCGGCGTTATCCTGCTATCAAGAAATTCAAGAAGAGTAACCAATGCTTTGGAAAGACGCCAGGTAAGGCTGATGCTCTTCGGGATAAAATATGGCGCTATTGTTATCGGGTTTGGATGGCTGCTTGTAGTGGTTACCCAATTTGTCCTGGCATACAGGATAAGCGCAAACATCCTTCTTGCCAGTCTTTTCATTTTTCTGCTTTGTGAGATCAGCGGTCTTATCATTCCATTCACTTTCCTAAATTCATTTTTTCAGAACAGGCTTCTTGAAACCGAAGGTGCTCTAAAGAGAAGGGTAAGATATATCGGTGTTACACTTGGAATGCTTGGCTTATATTTATTCACAATTTTTGTAATAGTAAGGCTTTCTGTAAGTATTTTTGATCTCAGGGATCCAACTGTAATCATAGTTTCTGTGCTTCTTTTATCTTTGACTTTTACTCCAATTAACAAAAGAATACTGAGCTGGATTGATGAAACTTTTTATCCGGAAAAAACCAAGTATGCAGAAGCCTTGAAGAAGTATATCCATAAGATCTCAGGACAGATTGAATCAAAGGAATTGCTTTTGGAACTGAAAGACTGGATACAGTCAACCATTGGCATCTACCCTGTAATCCCGTTAGCGGTCGGCAATCAGCTGAGCTTACAGGCACCATTTAATTTTAATGATAATGAAAGTGTTATACACAGGATAAGGAACGGGAACAAGTTCTTTTGGGACGAAATATCGGAGAGATCCAGGATCACCGTCGATGAAAATGAAATTGAATGGATCAGGGAAAATGATATTGCTGTTACAATTCCTATGATCTCACAGGGTGAGCTTGTCGGAGTATTAAACCTTGGTAAAAAACAGAATGAAGAGGACTTTTCATCTGATGATCTTGATTTCCTGACTCAGGCATCAAACCAGACAGCCTTAGCACTTCAAAACCTTAGTCTGCAATCATATTATATTGATAAGAAACGGATGGATAAGGAACTGGAAATGGCCCGGAACATCCAGCGAAGACTCATGCCCCAGGAAGTACCTCAGATAGAGGGTCTGGATGTTTATGGCGAAGTGAGACCCTGCTTTGAAGTAGCCGGAGATTATTATGATATAATAACTAACGAAGAAGGTTATACCTTCCTGGTAATAGCTGATGTAAGCGGTAAAGGAGCAGGTGCTGCAATGATAATGGCTAACCTGCAGGCTTCAATCAGGGTTGGACTTGAAATTACTGAGGATTTTCCTGCATTTATTTCGAGGATCAATAACCATATCTATAAAAACACATCAAGTTCAGAGTTCATAACATTCTTCATTGCCGCCTGGGAGCCAGCTAAGAAATTACTTCATTATATCAATGCCGGACATAATCCCCCGCTTCTGGCAGATATAAACGGAAATATTATTACTCTGGATGCTACAGGATTGATTCTGGGGGTTCTCCCGAATCAGAATTATGAGCGCAAAACAATTACGCTAGAGGAAGGGTCTGTGCTGGCGATATATACTGACGGGCTGGAAGAAGCTATGAATCCGGAAAATGAAATGTTCGGTCAGGAAAGGATCATTAAAGTATTAATTGAGAGCAAAAATGGCTCTTCAAAAGAAATAGTGAAAACCATTCAGGATAGAACCATTGAATTCTGCCAGGGAAAACCATTGCACGATGATTTGACGATGATAGTTGTTAAAAGATAAGTCAAAGTTTTTAAAAACTGCTATTATTGAGGGATAAACTAATTGATACTTCTTGCTTTCTTAATAATATAATATACCAGGGGGAATAACCCTAATGTAGCAATTGTTGCAAAAATGAAAGCAATTTTAACGGCAATTTCATCATTCATTTTTCCAATTTCATCATCATTACTATTTAAATTTGCAGTTTGTGCAACCAAGTTATTTTGTGCAAGTACTCTTTGTAATGTGTTTTTTATTCTAACTGAAAAATAGACCGTAATAAATGTTGAAAGTAAGAAGCTTAACCCCAGTGTACCAACTGCATAATCTTCAGTCGAGCGGTTTACAGCAAGGAAAAATGTGACTATTGCAAGACTTGTTGAAATAAACATTACAAGAAAAAAGGGAACAACCGTAGTTTTATTGTAACTTATACCAACCCCGCCACTAAGATAATTTCCATAAGTAAAATAATTGCCGTCTGAACCGGTGATTTTCTCAAAGCGGTATGTATAAAAATTCCAGTAAGAGATGAAAATGAAAGGTACTGATGCCGAAAGAAGACCGGTCAGCATGCTATCTTTTTCAGCTGATGCGATAATAACTAATGTAATTCCAATCAAAAGGAATAATACAGCTGAACTCAGGAGGATCACTTTTCTATACAATACGTTACTCGACTTTAATTATTTGCCCCTGCTCGGTAAGCACCATTTGCGGCTTACCGTTGTATTCCTCTATTAATCCCCCAACAGTAAGTGTTACACCTTTTTTAATGTTTAAATAGTCTAACGTGGATTCCGGCTTAATAACTGCAACAAAAGAAGCATTTGGATAAACATCATCGAAGTTTATCAGCACAGTGCCTTTGTTTGAAACAAAAACCGAAGCTACAATACCTCTTACTATTTTAGGTTCACCAATAAAATTTTTGGCATCTTTTGAAGATATTGTATCCTCTGAATAACTGAATGCAGATAAAAAACAAATTGTAAATACTGCAATTAAGAACCTGGTTTTCATAAATTTAGTTTATTTGATTTAATATTTTCCTTCTTTTAATTTATCGTAAGTATAGATACCTGAATCGTGGCCATCCTGCCAGGTTAACTGAATTGCATATGTGCCAACAGACTTAATATCTTTCAATGTCAATTGAGCAGTAGATAGAAGCGGTATATAAGTAGCGGGCTTATTTGCCTTTTCGGTCAGGCAAGCTGCACACGGACAGCTTTTTCTTAAGTTCGCAATTAGAAGCATACTTTCACTTCCGTCATTCCACTCAATATGAAGATACCGCTTATCATTAACATTGATCTTTTTGGGGGAGTGCATTTATCTGTTTATTAATCTTGGAGAATTGAAAACTGAATCAGGTTTTTCTTTAAACATCATTTTCTTAAGAATTCTTCTGCCTCTAAAACATCATCAGCACTCCCGATAAAAAGCGGAGTCTTCTGGTGAAGATTCAGAGGCACTACTTCCAGTATTCTATGCTTACCTGTTGAAGCCCTGCCTCCTGCCTGTTCGATGATAAAAGCCAGAGGGTTGGCTTCATAAAGCAGCCGGAGTTTGCCATTTTGATTCTTCTTATCACCCGGATACATGAAGAGTCCCCCATATAGTAAATTCCTGTGGAAATCAGCTACAAGAGAACCCACATACCTGGAGGTGTAGGGTTTATCCTTATCTTTATCTTCAGCTTTCAGGTATTCAATATAACTCTGAAGATTCTTATCCCATTTTGAATAATTGCCTTCGTTAATACTGTATGTTCTGGATTTTTTCGGCGTCTGAATGTTCTCATAATAAAGCAGAAACTCGCCAACAGTTGGATCGAGAGTAAATCCATGTACACCTTCACCTGTTGTATAGACCATAATAGTACTTGAACCGTACATAATATAGCCGGCTGCAACCTGCTGATTGCCTAATTGAAGGCAGTCTTCCAGTGTCCCTGGGCCGCTTTTTGATATTCTCTTGTATATAGAAAAAATCGTTCCAATGCTGATATTAGCTTCTATGTTTGATGAACCATCAAGAGGGTCAAAATGACAGATATATTTGCTCATCGGGCGCTCACCCATAAACTTTTCGCTCACAGGAATAAAATTCTCGCTTTCCTCTGATGCAATTGCACATAAGTGACCGCTTACTTCCATTGCTTTTACAAGCGTATCATGAGCAAATTCATCCAGCTTTTTCACCTGTTCACCATGAACGTTCTCTCCGCCTGTAAATCCAAGAATATCTATCAGCCCGGCACGGTTAACCTCAAGAGAGATCAGCTTGCAGGCAAGAGCAATATCAGCAAGCAAGTCTGATAGCTCCCCCGTAGCGTCGGGATGTATCCTTTCCTGTTCAATAATATGCCTGTATAATGTTACGAATTTTCTGTTCATATTTTTTTAATTGAGAGAATACTTCAGTATCACAAAATCAGCCTGATTGCATCCTGAATTGTCTCTACAGGAATATATTCAAGCTCTTTGTTTTGCTTGAAATTCTTCAAATTACTCTTTGGTAATACGATTTTCTTAAATCCAAGCTTAAGTGCTTCCTGAATTCTTCTGTCAGCAAAGCTTATTGCCCTTATCTCACCGCTTAGCCCCATTTCACCAAGGATAAGTGTATCCGCCTCAACAGGTGAATCCTTAAAGCTTGAACAAATGCTCATTGCAGCAGCAAGATCAATAGAAGGTTCATCGATCTTAATTCCGCCTGCAATATTGATAAACACATCATATTTTGAAAGATGTATCCCTATCTTTTTTTCAAGAACAGCTATAAGTATAGCCAGCCGTTTGTAATCGAATCCGGTAGCAGTACGCTGCGGAACAGAATATCCTGAAGATGAAACCAAAGCCTGCACTTCGATTAGTATTGGTCTGGTACCCTCCATACTTGCTGAAACTGTACTGCCGGATATTCCCCTGCTTCTCTGTGCAAGAAATACTTCCGATGGATTCTTAACTTCAATTAGCCCGGTACCTGTCATTTCGAAAATACCGATTTCGTTCGTGGAACCGAAGCGGTTCTTTATCGCCCTTAAAACTCTGTATGCGTGAGTTCTTTCTCCTTCAAATTGCAGTACAGTATCAACCATATGTTCAAGTACTTTGGGTCCTGCTATAACGCCTTCTTTGGTAATATGCCCAATGAGAAAAAATGAAATATTTTTAGCTTTTGCGATCTGAATAATTGCAGCTGTTGATTCACGGAGCTGCGAAACGCTTCCCGGCGAAGATTCAAGTTCGTTTCTGTAAATTGTCTGAATAGAATCGATAATAACTATATCAGGGCGGAGCTTATCAACTATTGCGGCGATTATCTCAAGGCTCGTTTCGGAAAGTATGTAGAAATCATCATGCGCGAAGCCAAGCCGTTCACACCTAAGCTTTATTTGTTTTTGTGATTCCTCACCGCTAACATAGAGAATTATGTTATTCTTGATCTTATCCGATAGCTGCATCATAAGAGTTGATTTACCTATCCCGGGGTCTCCTCCAACAAGTATTACAGATCCTGATACAATTCCTCCGCCAAGAACCCTATCGAGTTCTTCCATTCCAATGACAATTCTTTTATCTTCTCTAATATCAATTTCGGATATCTTTGAAAGATTTGTAATTTTAAGGTCCACAATATCATGGCTTTTTGAAGATAATTTCCGTTTGTCAGAGTAGACTATCTCCTCCACGAATGAATTCCAGGAATCACATTCCGGGCATTTGCCTAGCCATCTTAGAGAAGAATAACCGCAATTCTGACAGATATATTTTGTAACAGGTTTTGCCATTTTGTTTGAATGGTACGAAATTAATTAAATAAGGGGTTATTTGCTATTCAAAACCATGAACAAACAATTTATGCAATTGCGGGATTAATGCCCATATGTACATTGGATTTCTTCTTCCAGTTCGGTATTAAATGCATAAAAAGAATCTTTTAATAATGATATATTTGCTGATATGAGAATTGGATTTGGCTATGACGTTCACAAACTTGTAACTGGAAGAAAACTAATTCTTGGAGGGGTCATAATTCCTTACCCAAAGGGACTAAAAGGACATTCTGATGCTGATGTTTTGCTCCATTCAATTTGTGATTCACTGCTTGGCGCTGCAGGACTTAGAGATATCGGGCATTATTTCCCGAACTCCGATGCAAAATGGAAGAATATTTCAAGCCTGGTGCTGCTTGCAGAATGTAATAAGCTAATTTTGAAAAAAAAGCTTAGTATCGGGAATATTGATTGTACTCTTGTCCTTGAAGAACCAAAAATTTCTCCCTTTATAGAGAGAATGAAAAAAAATATTGCTTCCACCCTCAAAATGAAGTCATCTCATATCTCAATTAAGTCAACTACATCTGAAGGACTTGGATTTATAGGTACAAAACAGGGATGCGCAGCTTATTCGATATGCATTCTTAAGAAATCCCGTTGAAAGCTATTTTTCAAAATAAAAAACTCCGGACATTATTGCTTTGTTTATTAAGCGGAGTTTTACTTGGATTATCCTTTCCGCCTTTCCATACCTGGTATTTTGTTTATTTTGGAATGGTGATACTGCTTTACCTGATCTTTGATTCCGGAAGAGCGAGGCAGGTATTTGGCAGGGCATATTTGGCAATTTTGATATTCAATGAAATTACTGTTTATTGGATCTCAGGGTGGCATAGCGACGATATTTTCCTGAAAATTGGCGGTGTTGCAACCGTGCTTGTCCATCCCTTATTCTTTATGATACCTGTTTTGATCTTATTTGGTATTTCCAGGATAAGGAAGGATGAATCCGGAAAGCAGCTGGCTTTAATTCTCTTTCCATTTATCTGGGTAGGGTTTGAGTTTTTTCACAATCAATGGCAATTGACTTTTCCGTGGTTAGAGCTTGGCAACTCAGAAACTTATAACTTAAACAGGATCCAGTACATAGAATATACCGGCGTTCACGGAGTATCGTTTCTGATATGTATTGTATCTGCAATACTGTATTTTCTTTTGGATAAAATATCCGCAAGAAAATGGCAAATTACTTCAAAAGGTGCAATAATAACTTATGCAATCTTATTATTAACATTATTACTGCCTAATTTCTATTCATTCAACAGGTTGAATAAGGATAATACTGAGTACTTCCAGAGTAATGATTCTTCAAAAATAATCAACATCTGTTTAGCTCAATCAAATACAGATCCATTTAAGAAATGGGAAAAGAACGGGCAGGAAAAGACTATAGGCTCATATATTGATAAGCTGCATGAAGGATTGAAATATAACCCGGATATGCTGGTTCTCCATGAAACTGCACCGCCTTATTATTTTCTGGAAGATTATAACGGGCTTAAAACAAAGATCTTCACTGATTTTGTTGATTCAAGCGGAAAATATCTTTTAATGGGTATACCGCATCTGGAATATTACAAAGATACGTCACTTGCTCCAAGAGATGCAAAAAGGATGATGGGTTCAGGAAGATTGTATGATACATATAACGCTGCTATATTGCTGGAACCTCACAAGAACTTAAGAGAATCTGTTATTCATAAGAAAGCGAAACTTGTTCCTTTTAGCGAAAGGGTACCTTACCAGGAATACTTGAAATTTTTGAAAGACTGGTTCACCTGGGGAGTTGGATTAAGCGGCTGGCAATTCGGCAAAGAAATGACAGTTTTTACTTTGAAAAACAGAGAAATGAATATTGATACAAAATTTTCTGTCCTTATATGTTTTGAATCAGTTTTCAGTGATTTTGTGAGGGAAGGTACAAGAGACGGGGCGGAGTTTTTGGTTATTGTTACAAATGACGGCTGGTTTGGACATACATCAGGACCAATTCAGCATGAACGCTATGCTGTCTTAAGAGCAATTGAAAACCGGAAATGGATAGCAAGATGTGCCCAGACAGGTATATCCTGTTATATTGATCCCTTAGGAAATGTTTACGACAGGATCCCTTACGGTACTGAAGGTGTTATTGACAGAACTATCATTGCAAATACTGAGAAAACGTTTTTCGCTGTTAATGGCGATATTATCGGAAGGATAAGCTTTTATGCGGGGCTGTTATGCCTTGCTGCCTGCATTGTTAATTATGCACTCAGAAAAATTCTCAGGGGGAAAGCCTGACACTTCATTTATTCTTTACTGATTTCAGCTCATCTGCTTTGGATTTAGCTTCCTGAAGAGTTGTGAATTCTCCGAACATAGCCCTGTACCAGATGCCTTTTGAACCAAGATCCACTTTTACAACACTGCCTTTGAGACCGGGGACTTTCTTTTCTACAATACTCAGCCGGTTACTGGCCTTTGCATCTGAATCCCATGCAGATTCCTGAATCGTAAACTTCCCGTTTTCCAGTTGTAAATATACAACTCCATTGGCATCGTCTTTCCATAAATTTCCGCTTTTTGTAACTCCGGCAATAGTATTCTGTTCAACGGGCTGCTGATCTTTCTTCTGTTCATCCTGTTTTGGCTGTTCCTGCTGAGTTGAATTTGTGTTAACCTTCGAATTGGAATCCGTAGCAGCAGTTACATTTGCATTGCTCTGGTTACTATCTTTAAGCGAATTAACTGAAGCCTGATTTTCGGTACTTGGTCCTGTAGATTCGTTAAGCACTCCCGTCTCTTCCTGTACCTGTTCTGTATTCTGATCAGTTTCGCGTGGGGTGAAGAAATACTTATAAATCACCGGAGAGAATATAAGTAAAACCAGTACAACAGAGAAAAACAAAATAAAAGTTGTTACATAAATCCTGAGTTTGGATTTGTATTCAGCTTCTTTGGTAGCCTGGTACAACAGTTCATATTCATAAGACATTGTCTGAGTATCATTTGTATTTGGTTCGCTATCCTTGTACCATATGTAATACGAATTATCTGCGGTCTTATCGTCATAGACATCTCCATTACCTATTTCTGTAACAATATCGCTTCCATTGCCATTTTTTATCACCGGCTCACTCACCGCAGACTGGTAATTAAAGGTTTTGTTTTCTTCTCCTGTTATCTGATTATGCAGTTCTACAGCAGATGGAGGGATAACACTTTCGACCGGCGGCAAATTAGTCTTATTAAATGAATCACTTACTGACTTTTCCTTTTCATTCACTTCAGTAAAGAAATCAGAGAACGATCCCGGTTTATTCTCTTCAGAAGAAATTATTTCCTGGGTACTCTCAGAATTATCACCAACACTCTTGTTTAAATCCTCAATATTTTCCTTTTCACTCTCAGTTTTACTGTTTATTGTCTCTTCGTTACTTATGAAATTTCCCTTTTCGCTCATAAAATCAGGCGCAGCAATTCTCGGGAATATTGTTGATTCACCGGTTTCCGGTAAATCTGCCGAAGTCTTCTGCTGCTCTGACGGAGTAATGATCTTGCTCAATATGCTTTCTCTTTTTTTTCTGATATCTTCTTCAACTGCAGACCTGTCATCTTCAATTATACTTTCACTATGCATTTTCTCTACTGCTGAAATTTCTTCAAACAGTTTGGGAACAGGCTTATTTATGGGTTTATCTTCAGGAGCTATTGTTTCTATAGTCGGAGTTGTTTCATCAGCGGACTCGTTTATCCGGTTAATAAATTCTGAAGGTTCAAAAGTACGGGATTCGTCAAATGAACGCTGGTTTATCTCTTCTTCAAGGATTAAAGTAGGCAAAAACTCAACAGTCTTTTTTTCCGAACTCTCACCGGTATTAAACTTGATAATAAACTCTCCCAGATTAGATATAACAGCAATATTATCTTCTTTTACCCCGTTAATGATGCCGGAAAATATATCATCATATATTTCTTCCGCCTCAAAGTCTGTGAGATTAAAATACTTACATATTTTTTCTACTATCTCCTGCTTCATTATATCCCAAATTTAATTACTGAGTAAATCCTCATTACCGGTTTATTCTCTCCAGGAAAACCCTGTCAGGTAAAAAAGTTATGAGATTTTTCGCTAACTGAATCGGTTCACTGAGTTTCAAAAAAGAACTTACTTCTGCCTTTTTCTGCTGAATACTGAATGTTCCAAAATTTTCTATCTGCACTTCCCCCTCTTTTTTAAGCTTCTCAATGAGCCTATCAACAATAATGCTAAGAATCATTTCAGCCCTTCCGGTCGTAATGTTATGTTCTATAGAAAGTTTATTAATTAGATCTATTGTGTTCATGTTATTTTCTTAATTGGGGACTCTAAACCGAATAAAAATACATTATTCCGCAGAATTAAGCAATAGTACAAGAAATGACTTTTTATGAAACGTATTATGAAGTACTGCCTATCGGTTGATGTATTATTCAATCTATCGGCAAATCAATTATGTAAATCTTTACTTTAAACCTGCATGCTAACTGCTCTAATATAATAATTTATTTATTATCGTCAAATAGAGTGAAAACCTGTTTTCTGACAACACTTCAAAAGTGTAATAACATGCAAATTTTTCAACTTATTTTCAAAAACAGTTGTCACAAAAAAACCGTCATTTTATAAAACGAACAGGTTTATTGGTCCTAATCCTGAATCCAAGTAACAGTAATTCGGAAGGATTCACCAGATTCTCAGGAAAGTATGTGCCTTTTGGTTTACCGTATACTTTCACAGCATCAACTTTCTTTAGTTTAAAGTACAGTTTAATGACTTCCCCGTCAGATCTGTTTGCTCCATTTGGCCTCTGGCTATCATAAACAAAATAAATGCTTGCAGCATTTGTATCTACCTGTATGTAATTAATTTCATTTTGCAAAAAACCAATGTGCATAAATATACCCGAAATCTGGTCATATCTTCCCTCAACTGCTGTATTTGACTGAAAAGCAAAGGCAGATTTATTAACATATATATCATCAATATCATCCCGGAAAAAAGCATAAATTGAATCACCGGTTACCTGCAGCTCCTCTTTCCACACGACGGGGTCTTTTGCAAGCGATATCACTCCGCCCTTACCTGTTTCATTAATAAAATAATATGCAGCATCCGAACTCGAGAGAAAGTCATTTCGTATTACCCTTACACTATCTCTGGCAATATAATGTTCCGGTTTATTCCTGAATGATTCCATGAGCTCACTCGATATAAAAGTTGTATCCGCTTTACCGTCGCCTGATTCTATCTGTATCAGCCTGGCATTTCCTTTTACAAGAGAATAATTTTTCTTTTCGTAATTCTCCGCATAATTTCCGTATACATTTGCATTTTTATTCAGAAAATTTATTCTGACATTTTCCTCTGCAATTGATTTTTTTTCATAGTCAAAATAAGTTGCTTTACCGGATGTAACTATCGTAGAATCGCTTTCTATCTTTACATTTCCGGTTGCAGTAGATATACCTATTAACTTTTCATATACAAGATTATCAGAATATATTATTGATGAATCACTTACAACTTTAACATTCCCGCGGGCATAGGATTTCTGAACGGAACGGTAATAATCAAGCTCATCCGATATTATTGTATATGATCTGTCGTCAGTTATCCTCACATTTCCCCGGAAGTTTGCAAGATCCTGGTTAAATAAATAAACACCATAATTTGCCTTTAGGGTCGATTTAGGATCGATTAATGTAGCTCCACTCGGGCAAACAACCTTTGATTCATTTCCGAAATAAGTACCTGCAGGTGCAAGAATTGTGAGAGTATCCTGGACAACTTTTACATTGCCGTAAAGCTCTGCCCTGTTCTGGTCAAAAAACTGAACAACCCGGTTACAGGTTATTTTCACATTATTATGTGTGAGCGAAACATTCCCAATTGCTTCCCTGACCTGCTCACCGTTGATACTCTTACCAACAAGGCTGTCGGCATAATTGAGGGTTATCTTATCCTGTCCGAAAATTGCACTGGTAATAAAGAGGCTAAGAAAAAAGATGCCTAAGAATGATATTTGATATTTGGGCTGATTCATCAGGTTTATTTCTGCATTTCTCCGCTAACCTTGTAGATCACATAGTTCTTAAGATTCTGATCCGCTTCAAATCCGTAACCCCTGATATCTTCATTCTTAGTTGTTATGTGTACAAAGTCATCGGATTTTATTTTCTGTGTCTTATTAACCCAGTAAAGCTTATTTGTGGTCAATACAGAGCCATCATCTGAAACCATTCTGACACTATCAAAAACCTCAACATCTTTAGTAGCGTCATATATCTTTCCTCTTTTACCTGTCAGGGTTGAACTGAACACTCCGTTTTTATAAAAATCCACCTTTGCATTGCTGTCTATAATTGTGTAATTGGATTTACTGAAAACCCTTATCCTTCCCGCTTCAAGGATCGCCTTTACTTTCCCGGAATCTGAAAATGTTACTTTTGAGTTGAAGCTTTCCTGCGAAGGTATGCTGTCGGAAGCTGTAATATCTGTTTTCGGGGGCTCGACCTTATCATTGCTGCAGGCAGAATAAAACATAATATGAATAATGAGTAATAAATAATAAAAAAAACTTTTCAAAGTTCTTACTCTCAATCCACTATTCATTATTGATTGCCTAATGCGGTTATCCCAGGCCAGCTTTAACAAGATCGTGCATATGTACAACCCCGGTGGGAATTTTTTTTCTGTCAGTTATAATAAGCTGTGTAATTGTATATTTTTCCATAAGTTCAAGAGCAGTTTCTCCCAGCATATTCTCATTTACCAGTTTTGGAGTCTTATTCATAATATCCTTTGCTTTAATGGCAGTAATGTTTTCAAAATTCTGAAGTGTTCTCCTTATATCACCATCAGTGATAATTCCCTTTAATCTCCCTGTCTTATCAACAACACAGGTGCAGCCCAGCCTTTTTGAAGATATCTCAAATACTACATCTTTAAAGAGTGCATTTTCTTTTACCTTGGGAATCGAAGTGCTGCTTATCATCAGATCACTAACTCTCAGAAGCAATTTTTTTCCAAGGATGCCGCCGGGGTGCAGCATTGCAAATTCCTCTTTTGTGAAATCTTTCTTTTTTAAAAGAGCAATTGCAATCGCGTCTCCCATAACAAGTGCAGCTGTAGTTGAAGTTGTTGGTGCAAGGTTGTACGGGCAGGCTTCCTGTTCGATCGAAACATCAATGATAACATCAGAGAGTTCCTTCAGCTTTGAATCAGCGTCTCCGACAATTGATATTACTTTTACCCCAAACTGGTTTATAGCAAGAAGCAATTGTATGAGTTCAAAAGTATCGCCAGATTTTGAAATACAAATTACAACATCTCCTCTTTGAATTATACCAAGGTCACCATGAACTGAATCGGCTGAATGAAGAAAAATTGAAGGGGTTCCCGTTGAGTTTAAAGTTGCAACGATCTTTTGGGCAATAATTCCTGACTTCCCTATACCGGTAACAATTACCCTGCCTTTGCATTTATAAATTATATCTACTGCATCTGAAAAACTTCCGTTTAATCTTCGCTCGAGTACACTTAAAGCCTTTCGTTCTATCTGTATGACACGCTTTGCATCTGCAATTGATCTGTTTTTCACAAATAAATAATTTATTTATCGCCGTATTATAATTATATTTGTATATAATAACAAAATAAGAATTTTAATTAAAGTTAATATTAATGGATAGACCCAAAAGAGACGAGATCTTTGAGCTAAAAATAGAAGATATTGGCTCTGAAGGCAATGGAATTGGCAGAATTAACGGAGAATTTGTCGTTTTTGTGCCTAAAACAGTACCCGGAGATATAGTTAAAGCTAAGATAAGGAAAACAAAAAAAAACTACTCTGAGGCAAAACTGGTTGAAATAACAGAACCTTCGGCTAGCAGGGTTGTTCCGGAGTGCAGGTACTTTGGAACCTGCAACGGGTGTAAGATGCAGAATATTGAATACAAAACCCAGCTGAAGATAAAGAAAAATATTGTAAAGAATTCATATGAAAGGATAGGAGGGTTTACGGGAATCGACATTCCGGATGTGATCGGCTCAGCAAATATATACTATTACAGAAATAAGCTGGAGTTCTCTTTTTCAGCGGACCGGTGGCTTACAGAAGAAGATATGAATAACGAAAATGCTGACCGTTCATTTGCACTCGGTTACCATATTCCCGGTTTTTATGAGAAGATACTTGATATTAATGAATGCTGCCTGCAATCTGACATCTCAAACAGGATCCTTAATTGCACGAGGGAATTTTTTAAATCACGAAACATATCGGTATACTCTACAAAAACCGGCACAGGATTCCTGAGATATCTTGTCATCCGGCAATCTGCAAAAACAAATGACCTTATGGTGAATTTAATTACATTTGAAGATGACCGGGGGTTAATTGAAAAGTATGCTGAAACACTCAAGAAAGAAGTTCCAGAAATTACCACTTTGATAAATTCTATTTCCACTTCAAAAGCACAGGTTGCGCAGTTTGAAATATCGAACACAATATTCGGAAAAGGCTTCATCGAAGAAATGATCGGTAATTACAGTTTCAAAGTCATGCCCGGCACATTTTTTCAGACAAACTCTGGTCAATGCGATAAGCTTTTTCAGAAAGTAGTTGAATTTGCAAAATTTGAAAAGAATGAAAATGTTTTGGATCTGTATTGCGGGTGCGGAGCAATTTCTCTCTACATATCAGGTTATGTAAATAAAGTTTATGGTGTTGAACTCGGAATAGATTCAGTTGAAATGGCGAAGGAAAATGCTGCTTTGAATAACGTGCGCAATTGTGAATTTGAAACAAGTGATGTTAAGGATTTTCTCCAAAATCATATTGACAAATCCACACATAAATGGAATACATTCATTCTAGACCCGCCAAGGAGCGGTATTCACCCAAAAGCTGCCGAATACATACTGGCGTATGGGCCGAAAAAGATCATTTATGTATCATGTAGTCCCGGTACGCAGGCAAGAGATCTTATGCTTCTTGCTCCAAAATACGAAATAACAGCTATTCAGCCGGTTGATATGTTCCCCCATACATTCCATATAGAAAATGTTGTGAGGCTGGACCTGAAATCCTGATGATACGTTTCATTTTCCGCAAATTTTTATTAAATTAATCCCCCAATTCAATAAGCAGAAAATTTTTGAAACCTCAGCAAATGAACTGTGGTTATTCAATCTATGGGGGTTATTAACATGCCGGATAATATCAGGATCCAGACATTATTGAAGAATTATGAAATGGTGAGAAACCTCACTAAGTTTTACCTGTCAAAAATGCAGGGACTCGATTACAAGAAACAATATGAAATTGATGGTATTAAGCTCAACAGTGCATATTGGCTTATCGCCCATTTAGTGTGGACTGAGCATTTTCTGATAATCGAAGGTATCGGGGGAGAAAGCATGGGAATTGAATGGCTGAATGATTATGCAATCGGCACCTCGGTTGATGATATAAATAACGGACCTGCAATTGATGAAGTACTGGCAAAGCTTGATGAGGTACATAAAAGAGCAATTGAAATATTAAACAGCATGAGTGATGAGCAGCTTGATGCAGAAAATAATATTGAGGCTAATTTTGGCGGGCAAAAAACCAAGGAGACTGTTATTATGCATGCCATTCGTCATGAACCAATGCATATTGGCCAGATATCTTGGATACTCAAAGTAAACGGGATCAGTTTAGTTTAATATGGAACTTTGATCAGATATCATAATATTCACTTTTGAATATTTTGCCGTATTCACCTAACTTCTTTTCAATTACCCCTCTGAATGCGTCATGTTCAAAAGGTTTGTACTTCCGAACATAATAATCAACTGCTCCAAGGCAGGCTTTATCAGCGCCGCATAATTTCCTGAGCGGAAGAGATACGATATTCAGTCCTGTTCTATCGAGCCGGATGCTCTCATCAATTATGAATACTGTTTCTTTCTTCAATCTGCTGTAAATATCCTGACTTTTCAGTTCCTTCAATCCGTCTTCCGAAACGATAATAACAAAATCAGCTTCGCTTACTCCGGTATAGTTTATCTCATCCGGACTAATAATAACTTCCGAAAGAGAAAATCCCGAACCCTGTGTAACCGGATTGTCATTCTTTTGCGTTACAGTTAAACCGCTGCTTGCTGCAGCCTGACACAAAAATCCCGCAGAGGACTGCACTTTTTCTCCCGCACTGCCTGAAATAATTATTCCGGCTGGGTGTTTTAGATTATGATTATTTGATGGAAAGATATATTCCTGTGGTTTCATTTCACCTACATGGCTCTCCACTGCCTCAGCATATTTCAGGCTGAACTCCTGCCTCTCATTGCTCTCTTTCAGCATTCCTGTCATATGTCCTTCTATTTCAGCCAGTTTTGCAAGCATGTTACCCTTAAGGTCATTTCTTTTTGTTCCATGCTCAGTGCAAAGTTCAAGAACTTCTATTAAAGCAAATCCATCATGAGAAATTGCCCTTGCCATAGTATCCGTCAGGTCTTTATCAGTTGAGGTTTTCCTTGCAATAAATCCGCCTTTTGAAGCTTCTGCTATCTTGCAGATATCAAGCGGTGGGTTCATGCTTCCGAAAGGAGTTGTAATGGTTACAAAATGTTCAGGGGTAAGTGATGACTGCTGGCCGCCTGTCATTCCGAAAAGGAAATTATTTGCAACAATAACAGTCAGGTCAGTGTTCATGAGTGCAGCATTTACAATATGCAGCAACCCGATCATTGAGCCACCGTCACCAATGAGCACAATTGTCTTCAGGCGCTTTTCAGCAAGTACTTTATCAGCCACCGCAATGCCGGTAGCAAACCCGGTTGACCTGCCATGAGTTGTATGTACAGTGTGAATTTTATC
>JANWKI010000132.1 GCA_025451455.1 Ignavibacteria bacterium | reverse complement strand
CTTCGAAAGTACCTTTTGCAAAGTTATCCATTTCAAAAACGCCCATAGGTCCGTTCCAGACGATAGTCTTTGCTTTGAGGATTTCACCACAATACTTTTCAATGGTCTTTGAACCAATATCCATCCCTATCTTACCTGGCGGAATAGAATTTGCATTTACTGTAGAATAGGATGCATTATTTTCGAATTTATCTGCTATAACTACATCCTCAGGAAGTAAAAGTTTATCACCTGCTTCTTTGATAAGCTCTCCGGCAAGTTCTACCTTGTCTTCTTCAAGCAAAGAGCTTCCGATCTCATAACCCAGCGCTTTGTAAAATGTAAAGATCATTCCCCCGCCAATTAAGATTCTATCAGCCTTTCCCAGCAGGTTTTTGATAACATCTATCTTACCTGAAATTTTGCTTCCGCCAAGAATGGCAACAAATGGATGTTCAGGATTTGAAACTGCTTTAGATAGATACTCCAGTTCCTTTTGCATCAGGTACCCGGCGGCACATTTTGAAATGAATTTTGTAACGCCTTCAGTAGAAGCATGCGCGCGGTGTGCAGTGCCAAAGGCATCGTTGATGTAAACATCTCCGTATGAAGCAAGATTCTTTGCGAAACTCTCAGCATTTTTTTCTTCTTCATTATAGAAACGGAGATTTTCAAGCAAAAGGATATCTCCGTCTTTTAAGGCTTTTACAATGGAAGCAGTTTCTTCACCAATACAGTCATCAGCAAAAAGTACAGGTTTATCAAGCAGCTGTGAGAGATACATTGCAACCGGCCTTAGTGAGTATTTCAGGTTTTTTTCACCTTTTGGCCTGCCCAGGTGACTCATTAAAACCGCTCTGCCTCTATCCTTAATTATCTTTTTAATGGTAGGCAAAGATTCAACAATTCTTTTATCATCGGTGATCTCGCCTTCGTTTTCCTTTGACATTGGCACATTGAAATCGACCCTTACCAATACCTTTCTTGATTTCAGCTCACCTGCAGCAGAAAGATCGTCAATTGTTAATTTATTCATCAGTATCCGGCTTTTATTACTTTCATCAGGAGATCAAGAATCCTGTAGGAATAACCCCATTCATTATCATACCATGAAACAATTTTAAAGAAGCGTTTTTCGCCTTTTAAGTTATTGCCCACAGTAGCAAGTGAATCATAAATTGATGCTCTGTCATCATGAATAAAATCGGATGAAACCACCTCTTCATTGCAATAACCGAGAATATCTTTAAGATAGGTCTCGGATGCTTTTTTCATCAGTGAATCAATCTCTTCGATCGAAGTATCTTTTTCGGTACGGAAAGTCAAGTCAACAACTGAAACATCGGCAGTTGGTACCCTGAATGACATTCCAGTAAGTTTTCCCTTTGTCACGGGAAGAACTTCTCCAACAGCTTTTGCAGCGCCGGTTGATGATGGGATTATGTTAACAGCAGCTGCGCGCCCTCCCCGCCAGTCCTTTTTGCTTGGTCCGTCAACAGTTTTCTGTGTAGCAGTATATGCATGGATAGTTGTCATAAGGCCTGCTTCAATTCCAAGTCCTTCCTTTAGCAGAACATAAACTACCGGTGCCAGGCAGTTTGTTGTACACGATGCATTGGATACTATGTGATCAGTGGAAGCATTATATTCATTGTCATTAACTCCCATAACAAGTGTTTTTACACCGCCTTTACCGGGCGCAGAAATAAGAACTTTCTTTGCACCAGCATCTATATGCCCTTTTGATTTTTCAAATTCAGTAAATAATCCTGTACATTCCAGGACTATATCAGCTCCGAGTGCTTTCCACGGCAGCTCTGCGGGTGATTTTGCTGCAGCAATGCATTTTATCTTCTCACCGTTTACAATAAGCACATCATCGCCTTCGGTTGAGATATCACCCTTAAATTTACCGTGAACCGAATCATATTTCATCTGGTAAGCAAAGTATTTAGCATCAGTGCTAACATCCACAACTGCAACAACATCAATTTCCTTTCCCAATAGTCCTCTTTCTGCCATTGCACTGAGTACAAGCCGGCCAATTCTTCCAAATCCGTTTATTGCAACTTTTGCAGCCATTTTAAATAAAACTCCTGTTCTATAATAAAGATTTGATTAAATTTAAGCGTCAAGCAACAAAAATACCTAAAATTGAGGATTTTTTCAATGATATTTGGCGTTCGCTATATCACAAATTAGTGCAAACCGGAAACAAAAAAAGGCCCGTAATTTCCGGGCCTTAAAAATGAAATGAAAAATAAATATCAACTATTCAGTTGCGCTGTAAGTGCCATCCCAGTTGATTTGCAGCGTATGTAGTTTGCAGGCATCCATCCCTGTAAAGATCACTGCATTACCTTCAAGATCGGTGATTTTCATATCAAACTTACAGGTTGTACCATAATCTGCGGGAATATCAACTCTTACGGATGACCCGTTCTCAAAAAGGTCATTTGGCAGAATATCGTTTCCCCAGCTGCTTGTCTCGGCAGGAGTAACATAGATGTTATTAAGAGTAACCCCTGTATTGTTTACAACAAAGAAATAAAGAGCCTGCGCTGAAGTGTTGCTTGTGGAAAAAACAAAGAAAATTGCTAAAAACGATGCTGCGAACAGTAGTTTTTTCATGGTATTGATTTAGTTTATTAATTAATAGAAATGTATGCAAAGATAATAATTAATACTTTACATTCAAATTTTTTTTTTGTTTGAAATGCATTGTTAAATAAGAAATTCTTTCAAGGGTTGAACAAAAATACGTCTCCGAAACAGCATTTTGGCTTGCAACTTTTAGGTATTAATTCCCAGGGATTAATATTCTGATTTACGTATCCCGTATTCTTCATTTTGAACATTGATATTAGCCCATATGATAAGTATATTTGTAATTAATTAATGAAAATCACGTGGTTTTGCCCCGATTTCACTCGAAATCGGCTCATTTCTTATCAAAATCACTCCAAAATCGCTCAAAACTGAAAACAATAAAATAAGGAGAATTTTCGATATTTATGGGTTCAACATCAGATCTTAGAAACGGCTTGGTTATCAAATATAACGGCGAACTTCATGTTATTATTAAGTGGGAGCACAGGACTCCCGGCAACCTGAGAGCATTTTATCAGGTCAAAATGAAGAACCTGAAAAACGGAAAGACAATGGAAAACCGTTTCCGCTCCGGCGAAGAAATAGAGGTAGTCAGGATGGATACAAGGAATTTTCAGTACCTTTATCACGACGGGTCGGGGTATGTTTTTATGGATAATGATAATTATGATCAGGTCTCAATTATTGATGAAATTGTAGGTGACCAGGCGCAGTTCATGAAAGAAAGCGAGAATGTTCAGATAATGTTCGACGGTGAGAAACCTGTAACCGTTGAAATTCCGCCCCATGTTGAGCTTAAAGTTATAGAAGCCCCTCCGGGGAATAAGGGTGATACAGCAACCGGAGGAACAAAACCGGTTAAGCTGGAAACAGGCGCAACTGTAAACGCCCCATTGTTTATCGGTGAGGGAGATATAATCAGGGTTGATACAAGAACTTCAGCATATCTTGAGAGAGTCAAGAAGTAATTGAAATTATAAACCTGCCGTGTTTTGAAAACCGGGCAGGTTTTTACATTCATTTAAAGTAAAATCTATAATTATATCTGAATTACATTTTACATTATTAAAATGCGAGGCTAATAAAGCAAATGAAAACTGACTTAAATTACATCAAAAAGCTATTGAAGATCCTGGAAACGGGCGATATTAACGAAATAGAAATTGAAGAAGAAGGCACAAGGGTAAAAGTTGTCAAATCAAGGCCTGCAGAAACATCTGCACCTCAATTTATTACATTCGCAGCACCCCCGGCAGCTGCTCAGCATGTTGGCGGAGGCGGAGCATCAGAAACTCAGCAAACATCCGTAACACCTTCCAAAACAGAAGAAAAGAAAGAAGCCTCTTTGCCGGCAGGTAAAGAACAGATCGAAATTCACTCACCTATTGTTGGCACATTTTACCGTGCGCCTTCGCCAAATGCAGATCCATATGTGCAGGTTGGCCAGCAGGTTTCAAAAGGATCCGTGCTTTGCATTATCGAAGCCATGAAGCTTATGAATGAAATTGAGTGCGATTACGAAGGAAAGATAGTCAAGATCATGGTAGAAAATTCACAGCCGGTTGAATATAACCAGGTGCTTTTCCTGATCGAACCTAATTAGATCTTCCAACTAAACTGCCTGAAAATTGTTCAAAAAAATATTAATAGCCAATAGGGGTGAAATAGCCCTTAGAATAATACGAACCTGCAGGGATATGGGCGTCAAGACAGTCGCCGTGTATTCCGAGGCAGATAAGGATTCCCTGCATGTCAGATTTGCCGATGAGGCAGTCTGCATAGGTCCCCCGCCCTCAAGAGACTCTTACCTGAGCATTCCGAGAATTATCGCCGCCGCTGAAATTACAAACGCAGATGCTATCCACCCCGGTTACGGTTTCCTTGCCGAAAATGCAGAGTTCTCAGAGATCTGCCAGGAATCCGAAATAAAGTTCATAGGACCCTCACCCGAAATGATACGTTCAATGGGTGATAAGGCTTATGCAAAAGAAACTATGAGGAAGGCTAATGTGCCTGTAGTGCCTGGAAGTGACGGAGTCATTGCAACTGTTGAAGAAGCCAAAATAATAGCCGCTGAATTCGGTTACCCTGTCCTGATAAAAGCCACAGCTGGAGGCGGCGGTAAAGGCATGAGAATTGTAAATGAAGAAAGCGAGCTTGAAAACAGCTTCACCATGGCAACCAACGAAGCTTTAAGTGCTTTCGGAAACGGGGGCGTATATGTAGAGAAGTTTGTTGAAAACCCCAGGCATATTGAAATACAGGTGCTGGGTGACCAGTTTGGGAATGTTGTGCATTTGGGTGAACGTGATTGCACTATACAAAGGCGCCACCAGAAATTAATTGAAGAAACACCCTCGCCGTTTATTACCGAAGAGATACGCAATGCAATGGGAGCAGCCGCTGTTAAGGGGGCTAAATCCGTTAATTACGAAGGTGCCGGTACTGTTGAGTTCATAGTTGATAAGAATAAGGATTTTTACTTCATGGAAATGAATACCCGCATACAGGTAGAGCATCCCGTAACCGAACAGGTAACAGGTGTTGATCTTATCCGCGAACAGATAGCAGTTGCATCGGGGTTAAAGCTGAAAGTCAGGAAAGTAAAACGAGAAGGCCATTGTATTGAATGCAGAATAAATGCTGAGAATCCCGATAAGAATTTTGCACCGTCACCGGGAAAGATTACATCATTTCATATGCCGGGTGGTCTTGGAATAAGGGTAGATACCCACGCATATGCGAATTATTACATTCCGCCATATTATGACTCTATGATAGCAAAGCTGATAGTCAGTGCTGATAGCAGGGACGAAGCGATTAAAAGGATGTACAGGGCGCTTGATGAGTTCATAATCGAGGGTGTTTATACAACAATTCCTTTCCACAAGAAAGTAATGCGGCATGAGAAATTCATTGAAGGCGATTACGATACAAGCTTTATTGAAAAATACGGTCTCGCTTAGGGATTAAAGATTTATCGGATTGATGATTTGTTAGATTAAAAAAGCGTTCAGAAATGGACGCTTTTTTTGTATATATTATTGATTCAATAAGAACGTTATTCACTAATTGAAAATTTGCCTGAAAACTCAAAAAAAAATTAGAACATAAGAAATGATACTATCCAAATAGTAAATACTGCGATGGTTAACCATTTATATAAAACTTCGTTCTCATCTTCCACATCCGCGGTTTCTACTACTTCCATTTGCAGCTCAGGTTCATCCTCTGTTTGTTCCATTTATATAAGTTTTAATTTATTTTTGGATACTTGTTAAAAATGATCTTAAATAGTAAAGGACAAAGAAAAAGGGCAATAACATTCATTGCCCTTTAGAAAATCTGAATTAATTAGTCCGGTAAACCGTTCTTATCGTTATCTTTGAATGCTTTAAAATTATGATTAATATTATCTTTTATGTTATTATCAATATCATTGGCATTAGCTGCATTAAATGGGTCAAGGTAAATACCATTTTCAATGAACCAAATATACGGTCTTACTATTAATGTAATATTAGAAACGCTTCCAACTGATATTGGCATATCTGACGGGAGCTGAAGTATCTGATGTGCCGATTTTGTTGATTTATAAACAAAATAGTTACCCAGATATGTACCCTTAACAATTACCGAATATCTGCCGTTTGCATCTGCAAATTCAGGATCAGGAATTGCTTCGAGGTCTTCCAGTTTATGAATTTCAAATTTTATCTTTCTGTAATTACCGGCGGGAATTAAAGCCGTACTTATCACATTTACATTTGAAGATAAATTAAGAAACAGAACAAATGGGCCAACCTTAAAATTGGTTGAATCTTCATTGTTGTTGGCTACTTTTACCTTAATATCTTTTATCAGTATTTTTACTGTATCGAGTATTAAAATGTTCTGATTATCGCCTATTGAATCTGTTGAACTCGTTGCACTGAAACTAAGGTTATCCGCTTCAGTTGTGCTGACTGTTTCTCCGCAGCCATAAAGACCTGCAATTGAAATAAATACTGCTATAATCAGAGCACTGAACTTATATTTTGAATTTGTTTTAAACATTTTTATTTCTTTCCTTTATTGTTATTGCTGCCTTTTTGTTTGTTGCCATTATCATTGTTTTTTTGTTTGCTGCCATTATCATTGCCGCCATTGTTCTTACCTTTAACATTGCCATTATTGTTGTTTCCCTTTTCATTCCCGCCGTTGTTTTTGCCTTTTTCATTGTTTTCATATTTCTTACGTTTATCATTGCTCTCATATTTCCTGCCGTTATCATAGTCTTTATATTTTTTCCCGTTGTCATTCCCTTTATATTCTTTTCTGTTTTCCTTTTCTTCTTTCTTATATTGCTTTTCTATGGATTTGACCTCTTTCCATTCGTTATATTTCTTGAAATGTTTAGGCTCGTTAACGGTAAACCATTTATTATCTTTATTCTTATATCTTTTGAATCCGGGTGTATAAACGTAATAGTTCCCGTCAGAATATCTGACG
>JANWKI010000131.1 GCA_025451455.1 Ignavibacteria bacterium | reverse complement strand
TGCTCAACCTCCTTCAACCCGTCAAACACACCAAACCTTCCTTCAAATTTTCTCAAATCAACCAAAATCCTCTCAATGTTATTTGAATCAATTACTTCATCCATATCCTTTTGGATCTCAACAAATCTATCCAGAGGATATGAACCTGCAAGCTCAACATGAAGAAAATCATCCCAAATCTTATAATCGATTTTATATTTCAATGGTTCAAAATTTATTTTTTTTGAATGTTATCTTTAGAAAATTATGTAATAAACTAAGGTTTATCAAGGTAAAACAAGTCAAACCCAGTTAATATTGTATTAATACTTGATAAATATAAGCATTTATCAAATATTTTTCCTCGACACATTAAATAATCAAAACTTTACCATATTAAAATACTCCTGCAACAATCCAATTGTATTTTTGTATCGTATATAAATTCATTAATAAGTACAATAACAAAATTGCCGGAGGTGTGGGATGTTTTTAAACAAAGCAGAAAAAATATGGAACCTTTCTTTAAACACAGGAATTGATCGTGAAGGTGATATTGAAATAGAAGATGATGAAATTACAGAAAAGGAAGAAATTGGAGAAAAAACCCCCGATCTTGATGAAGATGTCTTCAAAGACAGAGAAGATGATTTTGCATTTGCCGAATGCTTCTGAGAAATCTATTATAGTAACTAATTGTAAAATTAGAACAGATAATTCAATTTTTTACAGTAATCACTTCTTCATGTACCCCGATTGATCCGCTCTGTTTAATTGTGAGCGGATTATTTATTGATTATTTCTGCAATATAGAAACAAAGTTTTCAGCATCCCATGAAATTCAATAAGCAAACCTTAACTTTTGCAGAACTATCAACTGCTATATTTTAGATTTAAGCTAAATTCCATTGATTATTCCTTTACATAAAGGTATATTTGTGTTTATTTTTTCAGGAAATTTCAACGAAAACACGCTAAATACTGAATTCAGCGCTTAAAAGAGAGGTTTAACTAGCTATGGGCTTAATGAATAAGCTGCGAGATAAAACGCACATCATACTGATTATATTAATTTTAGCATTCCTTGCAACGATTGTTTTTGAGTGGGGTATGGATTACTTAGGTGTCCGGGGCGGTCAGGTAACTGAGCTTGGTTCTGTTAATGGCCAGGAGATCAAATATGCTGACTATGAAAACCAGGTGAACTTTGCCATAGAACAGCAGAAACAGCAGACCGGTGAAGATCCGGATGAATCAATGATCAAAATGATCCGGGACCAGGTTTGGGATCAGACTGTAACTCAGATACTTGCAGAACAACAGATCAAGAAGCTCGGTATTACTGTTACAAACCAGGAAATTCTTAACTGGGTTTATAATTCACCTCAAACTCTGCCTGATGTTATAAAAAAGAATTTCATAGATTCAACCGGACAGTTCAATATGTCCGTTTACCAGCAGGCACTTGCTACAAAAACTCCCGAAGTTCAGAAATTCTGGTCACAGGTTGAAGAATATCTTAAACAAACCCTTCTCTCACAGAAACTTCAGAGCGTTATCACAGGGACAGTAAGAGTAACTGAAAGTGAAGTAATGCAGAAATTCAAAGATGAAAATGTTAAAGCTTCATTTAATTATATTTTCATCGATGCTAATTCAATAACCGATGACAAAGTACAGATTACAGAAGATGACCTGAAGTCTTATTATGATGCACATAAAGATGAATATAAACGCGATGAATCTGCAAAACTGAAGTACATTTTGTTTCCCGATATCGCTACAAAGGATGATTCTATTTCTGTTGAAAAACAATTAAAGGCTTTGGTTAAGGATTTAAAGAAACTGAGCCCTGCTGACACAACAACATATGGAGTTGTTAACGATTATTCAGCCACAAAGTTTGCCGACAAATTTGTAAAAGCAAATGAAGTATCCTCTGAAGTAGCTTCATTTCTGTTTTCTGCCGCAAAAGACAGCATCTCAGATATAATAAAAGCAGCCGACGGATTTCACCTTGTAAGGATGCTTGATTCCAAAGATGGAGGTGAATCTTTTTCTAATGCAGCTCATATTCTGATAAACTTCGGAACTGATACAAATGCTGCAAAAGTTAAAGCCGAACAGATCTTCAAGCGTATAAAATCAGGTGAAGATTTTTCAAAGCTTGCAGCAGAGAACTCTGATGACGCAGGCAACAAATTCAAAGGCGGAGATCTTGGCTGGTTTGGCAAAGGCGCAATGGTAAAGGAATTTGAAGATGCTGTCCTTAGTGCAAAGGCAGGCGATATCGTCGGCCCGGTTAAAACACAGTTCGGTTTCCATATCATTAAGGTGAACCAAAGGCAAAGCAAGGAATTCAAGATGGCAGATATTAAGATCATGATAAAACCATCAGTCAGGACAAAGGACCTGGCAAGGAAAAAAGCCGAAGATTTTGTTTACATAGTAAAGAGCTCCAACTTTGATGAAGAAGCAAAGAAATTAGGCCTTCAGGTCGTTGAAATGCCTAATAATATTTCAAAAGGAGCATTTATTCCCGGTGTTGGACAGAACCAGACAATAACCAAATTCGCATTGGGTGAAAAAAAGGGTGCTGTAAGCTCCCCTATTAAGATACAGGGAGGATATGCTATTTATTACCTGGTTGATAAATTCCCCGCAGGCTACACAGCATATGAGGAAATTAAGACAACAGTCCTTCCACCTGCCGTAAAACTGCAGAAAAAGCTGGACTTACTGAAACAACAGGCTCAGGATCTGAAAAGCAAAGTATCGGGTGACTTGAACTCCTTAAAAACCATTAATCCGCAAATCAATATTCTTTCAGTAGATACAGTGTCTATTGCCGCACCCAGCCCGGGAATAGGAAACGACTTTGATTTTAATAATATTGTTTTTAAAATGCAGAACGGACAGGTATCGGAACCGATCAGAACCAACAGAGGATACTATATTGTTCAGATGAAATCAATATCAGTGTTTGACCAGGCTAAATTCCAGCAGGATTATGATAACATCAGGAATGGAATGATAGCTCAGAAGAAACAGACGATTGTTCAGGATTGGATCACCGATCTTAAGGAAAAAGCCGAAATTGTTGATAACAGAGATACATTTTTCCGTTAGTTATTTAACTAAGCTATAATAACTTGAAAGAAAAGTCTTTATTATATATTATTATAATGGGTTCAATTTATCAATTGAACCCATGTTTTTTATATTCACAGATTACAAACCCCGAACATACTGTTTACAATGAATCCGGAAAATTCACAATTTACATTTACGCTACATACGTTTCATCAGCAGAATTGCAGAATGACATAAGTTCACCAATTGCTTTTCTCAGAGATGCTTCAGTTGAGCTCTCAGGCGGTTACGGAGCAGGAGGCGAGATCTCATTTAACCCGGGATTTACAAACCTGGGGTTATCATTCTATTTATCTTCTGAATACCTGAAGGTCAACGATGATGAGCTGGTGATGAGGCTTGATCAGGATAGTAGTTATATTAATTACAGGGTTGGTGAGGAATACACACTGATTCCGCTGGAGGCAGGATTGAAGTGGAGACTGCCTGTGAGCACAGAAAGATTCAAAATATATATTGGCGGAGGGGGAGGAGTGTATTTCGGTGATAGAACAAGGACAATCGCGGGACTTCAATCCTATACCGTTTCAAAAAAAGCCGGATACAGCATGAATATACTTGCAGGGCTTGAATATTTTGTTGCCAGAAACTTATCGGTTGATTTTGAGTTTAAGTTCAGAGAAGCATCATTTGATAATGAAAGCAGATTTAATTCAGACTTCGTAACGGTAAACGGGAATAACTACCCGATAGAAAATCCAATAAATTCAAGGTTTATTGTTGACGGTACGAGAATCTCAGCAGGTTTAAAATATCATTTCTAAGAAAGGTATATGAAAAAATTACTTATACTTTTGTTTTCACTTGCAGTTATTGCAGCCGTTCCCTCCGATAAGCTGAAAACTGCCGAAAGTATTAACAAGTCACGTTTCGCTTCTGATCATTTTATTGTAAAACTTAAGCGGGCAAATGATATTTTTGCAGCATCGTTACCCTTTTCTACCGAATCAATTTATGAACACAGGATCAAAGAGATCTCCGGGAAACTTGGTCTGGCTTTATCAAAAACGAAAATTTTATTCCCAAAAGATATACGGAACAACACCGCCCTTTATAATAAGTACGAATTAGAAACATATTATATTGTCTATCCTGCTATTGTTGGAAACATAAACTCTTTATGTGAAGAATTTGGAAAAAATAATATGGTTGATTTTGCCGAACCCGATTTCATAGGAGAAGCAGCAGGTGTAAAAGGAAACCCATTAATGCCAAATGATGAACTTTTCGGCAGGCAATGGGCTCTACATAATGAGGGGAATTCTAAAACCCCTTCCGGGAGAAACAGCAAAAAAGGCGCAGATCTGAATGTTTTGAATGCATGGGAAATTGAAACCGGAAGCGAAGATATCATAGTTGGAATTCTTGATTCCGGCTCCAAGACAGATCATCCTGATCTTAGCGGAAGGATATGGTTTAATAATAAAGAAGTAAAAAACGGAAGAGATGATGACGGTAACGGCTTTATTGATGATATTAATGGCTATAATTTTGCATATGATAATCCAAATGCCAGGGATGATGGCGGCCATGGAACAAATATTTCTGGAACTATCGGTGCATCAACAAATAACACCATTGGTTATGCAGGGATTGACCAGAAATGCAAGCTTATGATATGCAAGAACCTGGATGATAATAATCTGGGAGAGTATTCATGGTGGGCAGCATCGCTATATTATGCCGCAAATAACGGCGCAAGAGTATTAAATATGAGTGAAGGCGGTTATGATTATTCTAAAACTCTTGAAAATTCGATCAACTACGCTTATGATGCAGGGTGTTTTATAGTAGCAAGTATGATGAATAAGAACAATGGTGATTCATATTACCCCGCAAGTTTCAAAAACGTGTTTGCTGTCGGCGCTACAGATGCCGATGACAGCCGGGTCAGGGAGTTCACCTGGGGAGGCGGAAGCAACTGGGGGAAGCACATTGCTGTAGTTGCTCCCGGCAATAAGATATATGGATTGGATTTCAAAGATAATTTTAATTTTGATGTATACTGGAGCGGAACTTCACAAGCCACTGCCTATGTCAGCGGCGTTGCCTCAGTTCTCCTGGGACAGGACCCAGGCAGAACCAATGCAGACCTGAGTGAGATCATA
>JANWKI010000130.1 GCA_025451455.1 Ignavibacteria bacterium | reverse complement strand
TTTCAATTGCCAGCAGTACATTTTCTTTTGAAACAAGATCTACATAATCATAATTCTTTGAAGTTTTCTCTCCTTCGTAAACTGTCTTTTCTAATGCAGGTTTTATTTTCGCGAGCATTTGAGTTATGTTGCCAAGCTGTGCATCATCAATAGTGCTTTTGATAGCGCCGCAGCCTGTGTGACCCATAACCAGGATCAGTTTTGCGCCAACTACTTTACAGGAATATTCCATACTTCCAAGTATATCTTCATTTACAAAATTACCGGCCACCCTGGCGTCAAAAATATCGCCAATGCCCTGGTCAAAAGTAATTTCAGGGGCTACACGTGAATCAATACAGCTTAAAACAACCGCATATGGATATTGTCCCTTTGCTGTAGCATGTATCTGTTCATGCAGATCTCTGTGGAACATTTTATCATCCAGGAACCTGGTATTGCCGTCTTTCATCATCTGCAAAGCATCTGATGGTGTAGTTTTCTGCTGTGATTCCTTGCTCTGAGTTACAGCTTTATCCTGTGATAAAAGATATGTATTTAATACTATTGAAAAAAAGATGACAGCAATGATTGCAAACAGTGTTTTGAAACTGTGTTTAGTTGTTTTCATTTGATTAAAATAATTTATTGAATTAATTTTTTATTTTTATTATCCCTGATTTAGTATTTTTAAACCCGCATTTACTGTAGAAACCCTCCAGGTGAGCTTCGTAGTCAACGTGAATCCATTCAATTTCTTTTGTTTTGCATTCAAGTATTGCCTTCTGCACAAGGGCTGTTCCTATTCCTTTTCTTCTGAATGAGGGATTCACTGTGACATCCAGTACAAAAGCATGTAAATATCCATCTGTAACAGTATTAGCAAATCCTATCAGTTCATTTCCATAATAACAGCAAATATAAAACAGGCTCGTTTTAAGGTATTTGAAAGAGCGGTGATTAAAATTCTCCCATGAAGAATAAAACAGTCTGTTCAAAGATTCATTATCAATACCGGGCGATATTTTGTATTCCAGTTTCATTATATCTTGTCAATCAGTTACATTTGTGTTATCAGCGTCCGGATTTTGATTCAAATGAGAATGGATCCTTCGTCGCTTACGCTCCTCAGGATGACAAATCAGCCGCCACCGGTATCGGTATCAACATAAAGGTCTTCTACTGTTGCTATACCGGGCTCAATTTCATCCTCAGTCAGCGGCCAAATTAGCTCATATATATTTACCGCAAGCGGGGGGAGCGTGACCCTTATCGAATTATCCCAGCCTTTGTTTGGAACAGGGTCGGATTCTTTTCCGCCCATGTTGCCAACTCCCGAGCCGCCGTAAATATCGGCATCGCTGTTGAATATTTCTTTCCAGTAACCGGCTTCAGGCACTCCAACCCTGTAATTATTTCTCACTGCCGGAGTCATATTGAAAGTGAATAATATTATTTGTTTTTTGTCTTTGCTCAAGCGGTAAAAAGAAAGCACGCTGCTCAATGCATCCGAGAAATCAACCCACTTAAATCCGTCGGAGGAGAAATCAACTTCAAAAAGCGCAGGGTGAGCGTTATATATCCGGTTCAGGTCACTAACAAACAGGTTGAGTTTTTTATTCATTTCAACAAGCTCGAGCAAATTCCATTCAAGTGATGATTCGGAATTCCATTCATTATACTGCCCGATATCGGTTGTCATAAAGTTAAGTTTTTTGCCGGGGTGTCCGGTCATGAATCCAAGGAACAAACGCAGGTTGGCGAATTTCTGCCACGTATCGCCGGGCATTTTTTCAAGCAGGGAGCGCTTGCCGTGAACAACTTCATCGTGCGAAACCGGCAGAACAAAATTTTCGCTGAAAGCATACCATAGAGAAAAAGTCAGCTTTCCCTGGTGGTATTTGCGATGGATAGGGTCTTTGGAAAAATACAGAAGAACGTCATTCATCCAGCCCATATTCCATTTCATATCAAATCCCAAACCGCCATCTGCAACCGGATGCGAAACTCCCGGCCATGAAGTTGATTCTTCGGCGATCATAAGTGCGCCCGGGTGGTATTCATGAACAATACCGTTTAGGTGTTTCAGAAACTCGACTGCTTCAAGATTCTCCCTTCCTCCGTGAATGTTAGGTTCCCATTCACCATGCTCACGTGAGTAATCAAGATAAAGCATGGAAGCCACAGCATCAACTCTCAGTCCGTCAATGTGATACTTCTCCAGCCAGAAAAGAGCGCTTGAAATAAGGAAATTCCATACCTGCGGCCGTGAGTAATCGAATACATATGTATTCCAGTCCTTATGAAATCCCTTTTTATAATCTTCATATCCGTAGATCTGCTTTCCGTCGAAAAATGCCAGGGCATGCTCATCGGCTGGGAAGTGCGCCGGGACCCAGTCCAGAATTACTCCAATACCGTTTTGGTGGCAGTGATCGACAAAGTACATGAAATCCTCCGGCAATCCGTGGCGGCTGGTTGGAGCAAAGTAATGGGTAACCTGGTATCCCCATGAAATATCCAGGGGATGCTCCATAACGGGCATAATTTCAACGTGGGTGTAACCCATTTTCTTAACGTAGTCAACTATTTCAACTGCAAGCTGTCCATAATTCAAATAACCCCATTCATTGGGGAAAGCCCTGTTATCATAATTTTTTTTCCATGAACCGAGGTGAAGCTCATAAATGTTCATCGGTTTTTCTTTAATCGAAGAAGCAGGGTCTCTTTTCTCTGTCCAATTGTCATCATTCCATTTATACTTATTTATGTTATGTACAACGCTTGCATTTTTCGGGCGGTGCTCAGATCGGAATGCGTACGGGTCGATCTTTCTGCGAAAGTGGCTATCGGGGAAATAATCGGACCTGATTGAATATTTATATGTATCACCTTCCTTTAAACCGGGTATGAAAACCGACCATATTCCCGAATCACCAATTCTATGCATTTCATTTTTATTTTCATCGGAGTTTTCCTGCCAGCCGTTGAATTCACCTATTACACTAATACTTTTGGCATTTGGCGCCCATGTTGTGAACCTGACACCGTTTATTCCGCCTTCAGCAGTTATCTGTGCCCCGAATTTCTCGAATATTTTGTAATATGTGCCATTGGAAAATAAATAGGCATCAAAATCTGTTATGAGCTTCGAGTCAGTTGAGTGTATTGAGTGTGTCGAGTCTGTTGAGTGTATGGAGTCAGTTGAGTCTAATGAGTGTGCTTCGGGTTCGTGTTTATATCCGGATAATTGGATTAATTCTACAGTATCTGGAGTGTGTGCTGAGTCGCCTGATTCAATTGAGTTTGTTAAGTCTGCTGCTTCTTCTATAACTTCAATGAGCTTATCCGGGATGACGGTTTCCTCAATTTCTATTTCGGACTTCTGTTCAATATCAGGATCAGGTTCAGGTTCGGAGACAGGTTTTGCTGTTATTTTTATTTCAGTCTTATCAGGTTCTGCATGGGGATGCAGCTTTTCTTCAATTTGCTGCCTTCTTCTCTCAGCTTCTTCGTGGATTTCCTTAATTCTTGCTGAATTATCCGGAATGTTCTTTTTTTCTTCACTCATTTTTCAATTACAAAAGATTAATTTGTCGGCCTGAATATCGCCATTCCGCCCTCTGCTGCTGCAAGGTATAAATATCCGCCGAAGTAAAAAATGTTTAAAGCAGAGCTGTTGGTTTTAATATAACCTGTATTTACCGGGTCAGATGGTGTAGAAATATTGACAGATTCGACTCCGTACCCGTTATCCGCAGTATAAATACTGTTATTGTTGATAGAAATACCAAGTATCTGCTGGTTTGGAGCATATCTTGAAAGCAGTATTGGTGATGATGGATTAGAAACGTTATATATCAACAAGCCGTTGTATGAATCGGCTACATATGCATAATTTGTTACTACTGCAATATTACTTGCAAGTCCGGGGGTGTTGAAAGAAGAAATAATCGAAGGAGTGAAAGGGTTGGTTACATTAATTATCTGAACGCCGACATCTCCGGATGCAGCATAAAGAGTGCTGCCCGTAGAATACAGGCCGTTTATTGTTCCTCCAAGATAAATTGAACTAATGTAAACAGGTGCTCCCGGAAGGGCGGATATGTCATAAATATTCACATGCCCGGTCGAATGTCCAAAATAAAGGATTTTTCTGGCTGCATCAACAAATGCTGTTTCAACATAATCGCCGGGAAGCACACTGATCGAACCGACGAACTGCGGGTCAAACGGATTGGAAACATCAACAACTACACAGCCATTATCATAATCAGAAATAAATGCGTATAAATATCCGTTTATGACAGCAACAGTGATATCGTTTGCGTCACCATCGGTATCATATGCAGAAATTGAATCCGGCACGGCAACATTGGTTACATCAATTATCTGCATTCCGCTTGAGCCATCGGCAATGAATGCATAATTGCGCGTGTCAACAGGCATAACGAATAAGCCATTTGTCGAAGCATAAGTTGAATAAGTGCTTATCAGCTGAATATTAGACTGTTCAATTACAGGACTGGTGGGATTATCTTTGCATCCGTATATAAACAGAATTGCGGCAAGAACAGCGGAAGTTATGAGTGTTTTAATCATTTAATATTCGTTAATAAGCTAATTTATTACTAAATTAATTAATAATTTAATCAAATAACCCTCCAAATAAAGATGGGTAAATACAAATTAAAAGTTCATCAAAGTGAATTTAAATCCAAAGTTTCTTCCTTCAACACGGTTTGTTAAGCGCCATGCGAAATCAAGACGTAATACATCAAAAATATTGCCTATACCAAAGCCTGCCTCCATGAAGAAGTTATCGGTAACTGAAAAATTTCTGCCAGAGGTAAGCAAAAAGTTTGCATCGCTTATCTCAGTTTTTCCTGCATTGTAAAACAGAACAAGGTCCCATTTCTTTATGAAACCTGCCTTAGACCATATTAAATTTCCGAAATGGTTTTCTAAATTCATCCAGTAAATCCTGTCGCCAAGATACTCGCGGTAATGCATTGTTCTGAATGACTGTGCTTCATCCCAAACAGCGGAGCTTGCATCGAAATACCCGAGCGATTGAAAAGGCACTTCACCGTTTAACAGGATTGCTCCCAGGCGGTAGCGCAAATTAAGAAGCCGGTTGAAGTAGTTGCGGCCTTCAATACGGGCTGAATATTTTCTGAACTCATAAGTGCTGTTAAGATCTTTCGGTGTATAGTCCCAGCCAATTGTAAGCGTGGGGAATTCTGATTCAGGAAAACTTTCTATATCACCATCACCATAATCAATGTAGCCGTATTTATTCGGGTCAAGCAAAAGAGAAAACCCAACAGATCTTGAAAACGCATCATTTATTGATGGATTGCTGCTGAAGGGCTGGTCTTTTTTACGAAAGCTGTAATCGGTGTTCTTGCTTGCCGATGTTTGTTTTTCCTGCAGGTAATTTAATGTTAACTCTATCTGCGGTATGAACTTTTTCTCAATGCTCAGGTTCCACCCGGAGGAATAATAGTAATCATAATAATCAAGCTTATCAAGAAGTGAGGTTGCAGTATTGAAAAAGCGGAACATTCCGGGAAGTGCATCAAACGATAATGGCTGTATCTTCCTGAAAATACCGCCAGAAATATTCAGTGAACGGTCTTTAAGAAAATTTCCATCATAGCTTATTTCATATTTCGTCTTCTTATCGGAAAATCCGTAAGCTATGTTTGAGTTTAAACTGCTTCTTCCCTTTGGAGTGTTTATTTCAAGATCGAACTGGAGGCGGTTTCCTTCGACACGGTTAAAGCTGTAATAGTTCATCGGATGAGATGTTACATACCTGCCAATGTTAATTGAGGTTAATCCCAGGCTCAGCTTATTATCGCGCTTCTTTACATCTTTAGATATCTGCTTATATGCATTATCTTCTTCTTTGGAGCTTTTCACCAGCTGTTTATCTTTCCAGTATGAAGAATCTTTTTTTGCATCGGGCAAAACCTTAACATAAAATTCGTCAAAAATCCCTTTTGGCGCTTTTATATTAAGTGAATAGCTTGAAATTATCGTGAAGAGATCACCGGTTAATTTGAACAAACCGGCAAATGATATTTTAACGTTTATCTGTACATCGGTCGGCATCCAGAACCTGTTTCCGTTTGGGTCAATATATGAAGAGAATTTTTGCCTGAAGTTAATATCATCAATTCCCAGCGGTTTTGCGGCTTCGTTATTATTGAGGTCAACTTTGACGAGAGCAAAAACAGAATCCATAATGTATATTGTTCCATAAAACAGGGGGAAAAGCCCTGCGCCGTCGGTGACTTCTATTTTAAAAACCCTGGCTGAATCGATTGAGGTTACTCCCGCAAGCCTGTATTCATAGTAATCAAGAGCATCATCAGCTAAAGGACCGGTTACTTTTAAATCGCCTAATCTTAATTCATCATCGTAGAAATTTACAACCACCGGAATTGCCAGGCCCCGCGGAATATTTGCAGATTCGCGTTTAGACTTAACTATTTCCTTATACCCGTCGGGTTTTTTAAAATAGCCTTTCGTTTCCGTTTCAAGGATCGCTAAAATGGGATACTCGCCTTCGGTCAGGGAATCTTTTGCCACCGGGCTGAGGTCTGATCGGATAACATATTTTGTATATGCATCGTAATCATATTCCTTCAGTTTTGAAGTGAACTCCTTTTTATATTTGATCGCCTTTCTGATAATATCATAAGCAGGGTCCTCGCCAAGAACTTCGATAGTCTCTGTAAATATTTCAGATGGGTTTAAATAAACATTCCGTATAATGCTCGAGTCTTCAATATAAACAGCCTGCGTATCGGTAAAATAACCTATAGAAGAAAGAATTATATTATAAGAACCCTTATCCAGTCTTAATATATAGTTCCCGTTCTTATCGGATGTAGTTCCGTATGTAGTATCGGCAACTTTTACCGTTACATATTCAAGCTCTTTACCGGATTTTGCATCGAACACTCTGCCGCTTAAGCGGAAAGCCTGAGAAAAAGCAATTGAAGAAAAAAATAATATCAAAAGTACCGTGTATTTCATTTCTATATTTACTGAACAAGGGGAGTGCCCTATGTTATATTTAAAACTGATTTAGCCGGAACAACCTTTATTCTCTATTTTACAGCTGAAAACATAAAACGGGATAATCTTCTTTCTGCGGAAAGAGTATTTACCATTTTAAAAAATGACTGCAGCCCGATAAAATTATCTGAATCTTCTATCTTCAGCAGATCATCCCTTCTATTTTCCCGGGCAT
>JANWKI010000129.1 GCA_025451455.1 Ignavibacteria bacterium | reverse complement strand
TTATTATTATCTTCAAATACTGCAAGCGTTGCCTGAGTTATAACTTTAACAAGCATCGGTATCCGGCTGCTGTTTTCTGTCACGCTTGCGCAAAGCCAGTGAAGGCCACCGGTTATAACAGTATTGTTTGAGGTTGCATCCGCGGGTATCTCAATTTTTATTATACCCGTCGTTTGAAAGCCAATTGTGCCGTCCGAGATAATACTTTCATCTTTCATTGGCCGCCATTCATTGTTGGAGAGATACGACCAGTGAATTACGGGCGGATCGTTATCTTCATCTTTCGCGCTTCCATCGGCAAACTGAAACAGGAGAGATACTGACTGCAAAGGCTTTGAATTTTCCATGCCAATAAACAACATGCCCTCTTCCTGTATTGTGCCTGAGTATTGGTTCAGCCCTGAGCTCATCATATCGCGAAGGCTGCCTGCTCTCAGAAAATTGCTGTCGATATTCGAGATCTGTTTAGTGTATGTTTCGATCTTTGAAATTCCTATTAAACTGCCGTATTCCTGCATCCCTGTCTTCAACTGATTCAAACCTTCCCGCCTTTCGGTATTCGGACCGGTTTGTTTGACAATATTCAAGCCCGAAAAAGTAAACTGGGGAAGCAGTTTATATTGAGCGTTTACCAGCAGGTTATCTCTTTCAATATCAAGCTGTCTGAAATTATTGCCGGTATTCTGATTAACTACTAAAGATTTTTTGACAATAGTATTAAACCCGGAACCAACCTGTTTATTCAGAGAACTTTCAACGTAAGCCTGCAGGTATCCAAAAGGATAAATATGATAGAACTCATCAATATCATTATCCAGGCTTGTGAGGTCTGATTCATAATTCAGGGAAACTTCTTTAATTTCTATTTGAACAGCCAGGTTCTGGCGTAACTGCAGATCATCCCTTGTTTCCAATAAATTCGTAATTCTTATGAATCCTTTTTCTGTCCCCTGTTTCCATTCGGTAAATTCCAGTACAGATGTCCGTGGTAAAGTAAATGCATCGGCTTTCAGTGATTTACCTTCTTTTTTAGCAGGATTTTTCCTGTTAAGAATATTCATGAGCAGTTCACCCTGTGAAAAATCGCCGCCATTAGAATCAGTCAGTTCGATCCAGCTTCTGTTATTGAGGAGGCTCACATCATACTCACCTGAATCGTTTTGCGAAACCATTGCGGAAAGCTTCTTTAAGCTGCTGCTATCAAGCTTTATATCTTTTGTCTTTTTGATGCGGATCGATAGATGCTCCAGCGGTTTATTGAATGTCTCCTGGCTGCCGATATAAAAAGATTTCCCTTTAGCAGGGTAAGCGGTATATGGATCAAACGGCTTTTCCGGTTTGACCTGTTCAACTTCATTTTGTATAATGAGCTTAGTTAAGCCATCTGCCGGGAAGCTCATCAAAACCTCTAATTCCTTCCGTATGGCAGAACTTGAATTTTTAATTTCAGCTTCACTTTTCTCTTTATCATCCTGATATATTATTGACCCTACTTTAACCTTCAGGCTCAGATTACCGGTATTAAGCTTACTGTAATCTTCTTCTTTCAGGTTTATTTGCGGGTTAAGGAATACCTGCATTACAGGGTACTTTGCCGAATACGAATAATCAGAATGTAATTTCGCGTCATACCCTATTACCGGCGCTTCTGAAACAGGCAGGTAAATTTTAATTTCTTTTTCGGCTTTATCAAAATAATATGAACTGCCTATTTCGTTATCCAGGGGATTGAACAATCCAAATGGCAAAACTTTTTTAAAAACTTTCAATTGATCCTCAGACATAACATTGCTGACACTGAACCAATTTTTTTCACCGGTAAACCAAAACTCAAACAATCCCGTTTTATCACTCTTAACTAATTCTTCATGTCTTTTGATAAGCGTATCAGCGCTTATTGGATCAAGCTTTAGTGTCAGCAGTCGCTTTCCCCCCTGCATTAACAGCTGTGGAGAGGCAATTGCAAATCCTATTCTTGCCTGGTCATTCCTTAAAGCAAGGTTTTTAAGCGCTTCAAGTTTTTCACAAGGGTTATCAGGTATTGTTTTCCCCGGGACGCCTTCGCCAAATGTTTGCCATTTCGGATAAGGGTCTGTAAATTTTTCTCCTTTCCCGTCAAGAGAGTTCGCTGCAGGGCGGGCATAAATTGTGCTTATTACCGGCTTTTCAGCTGATGTATCTTTTTCAATAAAAATTGTTTTAAGCTCTTTCACTTTTGCCTGGTTAACTACCAGGTCTCCGGTTGTTTTATATAACTGTTCAATTCCTGAGCTATCCTTACCGGCATTCAGCTCTGTTCCGGCTGCCAAACCATATTCTGCAACATCTTTAGCGAGCTCAAAAACAATATGCACTTTATCAGGAACTGACGGTTTTTTCTCCAGGTGCAGAACATCTTTGTAATAGAATTCCAGCATCTTTCCGGTAATTCCGTTTAACTGGTCCTGCGCCTTACGGAATACTTCGAGGAATGCTATAAATAATGCCATATGGGGCTGGTGACCGGGATATTGTTCCAGAGCAAACAGAATGTATTTTGAAGAATTTTCTACAAGACCTGATAAAAATCCGTAGAAGCTGAGAAAGATATCTTCAACGAACAAAGAAGCATAAAGCAGTTTTTCTTCTGTTGTTCCTCCCTGATATATAGAAGAATCGGGATCGATGGGTTCATTTATTCCCCAAATATTTTCGTTTTCAAGCCCCTTGAGGTCGATCTTAAGATCCACCTTTGGCTCAACATATTTGAAGCCGCTATCATAGGCAATAATTTTCTGAGCCTGCTGCTTAAGGTTTGAGTCTATTGCAAGCTTAAGATCAGTATAAAGGGGGTTTTCAGGGATTGCCACAGTGTACCATCGGTCGATCTTTTTTAACATCCCGGTAATTGGCGCAAACAGAGCCGCATAAACTTCCGGAGTTGTTACTTGCTGCAGTTTATCTCTTACTTCATCGAATTCTTTTTTAAAATCCTGCACATTCGTATTTGCAACAGAAGCGGCAATAACCGCCATATCACGCCGGAAGAATTCCCTCCAGCTTATCTTTTTCGGGTCTTCACCTGCTTCTTTATTGCTTTCCGGAGTATCATAAAATCTAACCTGGGCAGCATACCTTTTTATAAAGACGAGCAGATCTTCCATGCTGCGCCCGTCTATTGGCGCATAGGATGGATCCAGTTCTTTCAGGTACCGCTGCAGCTGGCCCGAGCCATCCCCGTTAATTTCTGAATGACAGTTACAATTTTTCATTTTTCAATATTAGTAGCTTCGTTCATATAAAAAGGAAATACATAATTATACCGCGTATTTGTTGTAATAATTTCATACTCAATATTTATCTCAAGCATGCCCATTTCCTGGTTCGGGAGAGAATTAAGCCCTTTAACAATTATCCTGGGTTCATGGAAGATCAGGGCTTCTCTGACGATCTTTTCTATCATTGCAATTGCAGGTACATTCATAGGATCAAAAACATGGGGCTGAAGGTTACAGCCAAAACTTGGAAGCATTATCCTTTCACCGGTTATTGTTGCCAGTATTATCCCGATGCTTGAGTGAACATCTTCTTCATTATGGAGCATTTCCACACCGACCGGGTCTCTTCTGAATGTTGGCGGAAAGCTCCACCCTGTACCTAAAAATGACTGTTCTAATGGTTTCATGATTGATAATAATTTTATTTTTATCCGCCGATAATAACAGTAGCGCACCCGGCAGTTATGCTTCCGCCATGAGTTGTAGAGTCTCCCTGTCTTACGGCAGGTTTACTGCCGATCATAACAGATGATGACCCTGCAATTATCGAGTCAGGGGGGCCCGCGCATACGCACTTATCACCCAATACGGCCGCCGGCATGCCGCCTATAAGTACAGTTGCCTCTCCGGGCGGCATAATTGGCCCCCCTGTATGAGGACTCCCGTTCGGGTTTGTCATCGGACATGAATGATTATCTCCAACTCTTGCAGCAGATGCCATATTTTATTTAAAAGACATTTAGTTTAATTGATCAATACCTGTGTTCCTTTTATGGTCACGATCCCTGAATCAGATTGTATAGTAATACCTGTAGAATCCATTTTAATCGTATTGCTGTTTTCATCTTTCAGTTCCAGTGCCCCTGAATCATTGTTCAGCACCACTGTTTTTTCTCCTGATGCGGTCTTGGCGCTGAGTGTTATTCTTTTATTTGAATCATCAAATATCAGCTTCATCTTTTCTTTTGTTACAAAGCCATATTCAAGCATACCTTCAGTTTCAGGCAGCGGAGACTTGTTCGTATCTTTACTGTGCAGGTAACCCATAATGATCGCTTCCCTCGGATCATCATTGAGAAAACCAAGGATAACTTCATCCTCAGCCTGAGGCCTGAAATATATGCCCCGCTCAGGACCTGCATCAAGCGCCGCGACCCTTGCCCAGATACCTTCGTTACCGGCGGTAATTGTGGGAACATGTACTTTAACTCTGTACTGCCCGCCTTCTTCAGTATCATCAGTGCTTACAACTTTTCCTATATGAAGTCCGTTAATACCCGGGAGAAGTCCCGATGCGGGCTTTTCCATTACTTTTTCCTTCTGGTAGAACCAATCTTCATTCCACCCGAATTGAATATCAGTTACCCAGCTCCCTTCAAAATGATGCAATATGCCGGTCACAAATACATTTCCGTTGAACCTCTCCCCAACACCGGCTAAAGTTATCATTGTACCCGGCTTGACTGCTGAATTACCCAGAATCCGAACCCTTCCAACCGCCTTTGATAATTTGCTCTTTAATGCGTAAGCATTTGCCCAGTCCTGCAGCTGGGTCTGCGTTAAATGCCCGGAGTGCGACAGCTTAACTTCTGCCCCGATCACAGTACCCAGGTCTGATGAAGACAAATTACCTGTTTCCGCAAAATCAGAGCTACCTGTCCCGGATGTTTCCAGCTGCTGCGTGGTATAGTCCCATGATTGTCCTGTTACACTGCTTACCTGCCTTCTGGCATCCATTTCTGCTTCAAATTCATTTATGTTTTGCCCGAATGTAGCCGTCAATACCGGAGTTGGCAATATAGATGGTTTTTTAACTATCAGTTTATTATCATCAGTAAAAACAAGCATACTGTTAGCTTCGGCGCGGGTACAAATAAAATCCCAGTCAGTTGTTTCAAACTGCACAAGCTGCTTAATTGCATTTGGTGTTTCTTCAACTTGAGGCTGCAGCGCTCCGGCAATTGTGCTTATAACGTCACTGTCTTTTTGATTTATAAAATAAGCACTTTTTCTTGACCCGGTCAGTTTAATTGCTTTATCCTTTGCTTCTATATTGAGAAAAGATGTTCCGTTCTGCCGTGCCTTTACCCCATGTTTAATGATTATTCCTTCGAAAACCGTATCTGCGTTACCGTCATAACCAAGCTGAATTTTTATTTCGCTGCCCGGTTTAAAACGGTCATCATTGCTTAATGTAAAATCGCTTTCCGCTGCCGAACCGTCAAAAAAGACCAGCCTGGCATATGCAATTTTATTAAATGATTTATTTATCGTCAACTTGGCAATCGATATATCATTTGTCAATTCAACATTGCTTAAAAATATTTTCCTGGTAACTACATTTCCCGGACTTTCTGTACCGGGGGGAAGACTATCTAAACCCATTATTAGTTTTTATTGCCTGAATTCTTCTTATTATCGTAAGGCGGAAAAAATATCTGTGTCCCGGTTTTCAAAGCCCTGAAATTCTTTAACCTGTTTACTTTTGCTACCTGGAGGTAATAATCCTGTTTATTATAAATATTATAGGTCATCAGCGGAAGCAAATCACCTTCTTTTACAGTTCTTATATGCGTCAAATCCGGGGAAGAAAACATTCCCAGTATGCTGTTTAATGCGCCCACGGTATGCTCGGTAAAACTGGCAGTAATTTTAGCCCTGATAGGCAGTCCTGTAAAATCGAACATAGTGTATGTAACCGTAGATGAGTTCATTACACATGTACATATAAACAGGCCGTACTGAACAAGTAAAAATGACGGCTGGTGTATTGCTCCCTGTATGTTTGTTGTGGCTGCCCTGAATAACATAACCTGGGCAGTTACCGGGATCTTCACCCCATTAGTGTTCACACCGGTTCCGTCTATGGTCAGATCGAGCGTAAAAGTTCTCGGAAGTGTCTTATCATATTTCATACCCGATCCCGATGTACCCGGTGTACAGGTTGAACTCCAGTTCAGGTCTTCTTTTATCGCGATCTGTTCCGGATTGAACATAGCCAAAAAAGGAATGCCGATAGGAAAACCGGTGGTATTGATAGGAATGATCTTCAGGTTAAACGGTAATTTGGCTGCGCTTTGAGTATCCATTATCTTTCCTTTTTTTCTTTAATTATTTCCAGAACCTGTTCAGCAATTTCAGAATCGCCGCCTCCGCTTCCCGTCGGGGGGCAGTTTGCTGTTGTACTGCCGCTTGAGGCATTAACAGGGTTAACGACTGTTCTAACTATTACTTCATTTATCAGTACAGGCATAGCATTTACATTTTTCTTTCAAAATACTGGTAAGCAAGCTCAATGGTTTCAACGACTATCGAGTTTTCGCTTGATTTAAAATCAGATATTGAACATTTAACAGGATATGCCTGCACCACATTCCAAATTGCAGCAGGCTGGCCGGCTTCATCCAGCAAAGTGATCAGAATATCTGCAGGCTTAAAATCATACACAACAACAGTAAAAAATGTGTTCATCGCAGAATTGATCCAGTCCAGCAATACCATGTTAGTGAGAAGTCCTCTTTTGAGAACCAGGTTCGGATACTTTGCCCTCTTCGGCAGTTTGTATTCAAACCTGTTTTCTCCTCCCTCTTTAAGAGCCTCGGTCTCTATATCGAATGTAAGACCGGATACATCCTGGAACCGCTGTTCGGTATCGGAATCCATTCCGCTTACGCCGATGAATTCCACTTTAAAATGAAACCCTGCAGGAGGATAATAGCTTGGCATAGAGCTACACAGCAGTTAAAGTGAGGCCTTCATGTACCAGTTCCACCGATTCAATTGCGATTTCGTTGCCGGAAGCCTTCAGCCCGGGGCCTTCGCACTTTATCGGCCATGCCTGCAGAGCTACCCAAACCATTACCGGGTTTCCTTCGTCGTTCAACAGTGTGATGGTAACATCACGCCTTTCGACATTAGGAGCGCCGTTATTATTGAACCAGTTAAATAATTCATTGTCAGCCTGAACAATTCCTCTTTTGCAGGTGATGTTGTTGACTTTTTTCAAACCCGGCCTTTTTAAAGATACTGTTGTACCGGCCATTAAACCTTCGCGGTACTCTATTGGCTGCAGTTCTTGTGTAAGACCCGATACATCAGAAAAGCCGATATCTTGGTTATTCCACGATACTTTATAATGGAAAACCGGAATAGGATAAGTTGCCATTTATTTTTCTTTTAATATTTATTAAATAATTTATTATTTATACTATGATTGCTGCATTAATTGTGAGAACTTCAGTACAATAAACTCAGCAGGACGGGCAACTGCCATACCAATCTCAACATTCATCCGTCCTTCGAGTACATCAAGCGAAGTCATTGTTGATCCAAGCCCGACTCTTACATAATATGCCTGCTCCGGCTTTGAACCGGCAAGTGCACCTTCTCTCCATTTTAAAAAGAGATAATTTTCAATCATAGCCTGCACTTTTACCCAGGTGCTTATTGTATTAGGCTCGAACACTGACCACTGGCAGGATTTCTTAATAGATTCTTCGACCATATTGAAGAAACGGCGAACACTGATATATCTCCATTCATTATCATTACCGTTGAGAGTTCTTGCGCCCCAAACCAGTGTACCATATCCCGGAAATGTCCTGATTGCATTAATGGATTTTCCGAAATTCGGGTCAACATTAAGATCTTCCTGTTCCCGGTTTGAAATGGGAATACTTGGCCCGACAACGCTGAGTACTGTTTCGTTTGCGGGAGCCTTCCAAACACCGTCATTGCCATCTACCCTTGCGTAAACACCTGCCATAGCTGATGACGGCGGGAGCTCAACATATTGTTTACTGACTTCGGCGTTAATTTTTGAGTACAAAACCGAGCCTGAACCCAGTTCGCTCATTTTTTTACCTCCAAGAGCGGGATCAGTTCCAGACCCCAACCAGGTGTATGTATCGATTGTCAGGTCATCAAACTTAAAGTTACCGGAATAAGTACTGATCAGATTCGGGTAATAAGCAGCCGCATACCTGTCATATTCAGTACCTTTGGTACAATCCCTAATGGCCTTGGCATCACCTGAAATATCTCCGGATGGATTTGCCGGTATCTTGGGTGTAACTTTATCAGGGTCTATTATTGCAAAGCGGTCTTTTAGATCCGATGCCTGGGTGATCATTCCCTGGACAACACTTTTATAATCATCACAGTACTGAGTTTCAGGTATGACCAGGATAGTAACTTCATCAATATCCTTTATTGCATCTAAGCCCTTAATGAGATCATCTTTCTTTGGTGTACCCGGCAAAGCTGTAAATGCGCCTACTGATGAGATGTAGCAGGAACCTCCGCCATTATCAAAATAATGCTTAACAGCGTAGTACATATTATGCACCGATTTTTTATCGGCAACAGGCAAAACTTCGATTGTGTAATTGCCCCCGCCAAAATCTTTAACGCTGATAGTTATTGAGTCTTCTGCTTCCTGCTGGGCATAGCCAAAAAACAAAGTGTACTCGCTGAAATTGTTGATCTTTGTAGGTATCAACGTGAT
>JANWKI010000128.1 GCA_025451455.1 Ignavibacteria bacterium | reverse complement strand
TTTTCACAACATTTACTAATCAAACAAATAAACAAAATGAAATTCGCTGACGGAATATACAGACTGGGAACAGAGACAGCTTTTGAAGTCCTTGCTAAAGCAAAAGCTCTTGAAGCAGAAGGTAAAAACATTATTCACCTGCAGATAGGTGAACCTGATTTTACAACTCCAAAAAACATTTGTGATGCAGCCATAAGGTCAATTCAGGCAGGTGACACACATTATACAGCTGCACAGGGTATACCTGAGGTAAGAAAAGCTATTTCAGATTATGTATCGAGGACACGCGGAGTAAAATTTTCACCTGAAAATGTTGTAATGACACCCGGCGCAAAACCAATCATGTTCTTCGTAATTCTGGCTCTCATCCAGAAAGGCGATGAAGTAATATACCCAAACCCCGGCTTCCCTATTTATGAATCCATGATAAACTTCGTTGGCGGTACTGCCGTACCAATGCCCCTCAGGCAGGAAAACAACTTTAATGTTGATATTGATGAGTTCAGAAAAATGGTCACTGATAAAACAAAGTTAGTTATAATAAATTCACCGGGAAATCCAACCGGGAAGTGCATTCCAAAAGCGGATATTGAAAAAATGGCAGAAATACTGAAAGATAAAGATTGTTACATACTTTCAGATGAAATATACTCAAGGATAGTTTATGACGGCGCAGAGTCATATTCAATCACAAAAATTGACGGTTTTAAGGACAGAACAATCATACTTGACGGATTTTCCAAGACATATGCCATGACGGGATGGCGTGCCGGATATGGTGTTATGAATACCGAACTTGCCCCCGTAATAACAAAATTAATGGTAAACTGTAATTCATGCACAAATACGGTTGTTCAGAAAGCATGTATTGAGGCGCTGAACGGCCCGCAGGATGAAGTTGTGAAAATTGTTGCTGAGTTTGACAGAAGAAGAAAGATCATTGTTGAAGGATTGAACAGCATAAAAGGGTTCAATTGCACGACACCGGACGGGGCATTTTACGCATTCCCAAGCATAACAGGTACCGGATTCACCTCGAAAGAGCTTGCAGATAAGCTTCTTTATGAAGCAGGCGTGGCTTGCCTGGCAGGAACTTCATTTGGTGCATTCGGCGAAGGATATTTGAGGTTCTCGTACGCTAACTCAGTTGAAAATATTAACGAAGCCATCAAAAGGATAAAATCAGTTTTGTAATTTAAAATTTGAAAAAAATAAAGAGACGACCCAGCAATTCGTCTCTTTTTTACTTTAAATTGACCCCAATTATGTTTGTAATATTATCAGTTACAAATTATTACAATTAATTTCACATAAAAGTATTTTTATTTGTGGATTATTTGAACATTTTTGATAAAGTCTTGGGTACGGAATGATATGCTAAAAAACCTCTTTATACAGCTTTGCTTTTTGTTTGCTTTCCAGACCGCTATATATACTGACCAGGTTTATTTCACTGAAATATTTAATACATCACTGGTCTCAGCACCGGAAGATATCATCATATATAACGGCATAGCATACGTTACAACAAAAGGAGCTTTGTACAGCTTCAACATTACTGATCCTTATAAAATAGTTCAGGGTTCATTAGCCGGCTTAAACGGGACAAAAAGCATTGCTTTTACAGGCAGGTTTGCATATGCCTTAAGGGGCAATGAAATAAATTATTATGACCTTACATTAGAAATACCCGTATTGAAAAACACATTGCAAACAAACGGAACACTCTCAAAGTTAACAATTGATAACGGCTTCCTGTACGTCATTAATCAGGATGCCGGGCTGCAGGTGTATGATGTTAATATCGCAGACTTCCCTGTCTTCAAAAATACACAGATATTCACCGGGGAAGCAAACGGAATATTCATAAAAAATAAGAAAGCATATATTACCAGTTCAAACGCCCATCTATCTATAATTGATGTTGAAAATGTTTCTTTATTGCCGATTATAGGAACCTATACTAACGGAACGTATTTCCGGGAAGCGTTTGTTGATGAAAATTATGCGTATGTTCCCCAGGGGAAGACAGGTGTTCAGGTACTAAACATATCAAAGCTGCCATTTCCCGAGTGGGTTGCAAATCTTTACGCAAGAAAGTTTGCGAAGCAGGTAGTTTCTTCAAACTTCTATGTTTGGGTTGCAGATGAAAAGTCAGTCGAAGGGTTCTTTAACAAAGATCCCGGTGCTTTTTATTTTGCAGGGAACTATAAGAACGGCGCCGTTATTAACCGGATTGCTGTTGTAGAAGGCAAATACATACTGATTGCATCAGCAGATAAGAAGTTTAAAGTACTGAAGATAGAGTATAGGTATTGAATTGGAAATAGACTGAAAAGATTATTCCCGCAGTATTACTTTTGTTGTTGGTGAGAACAGCAACAACGGCAGAAAAAAAAATACACATCCACTAATCTTTTCATCTTTTCATCTTACAATCTTCTAATCGATATGTTACACTCCCCCATACATCTTGATCACATTATCTTTGTTTGAGCCTGCAACATCCCCGAAAAGATACAGGCATTTTTCAGCTATTTCATCAGGTGTGACCCATTTGCTGAAATCCTGTTTCTGCATGGATTCGCGGTTTGCAGGAGTATCAATAATGCTCGGTATAATAGTGTTGAATGTAATATTGAAGTCTTTTAATTCAACTGCAAGTGTCTGCATTAGATTAACAACTCCGGCTTTACTGAATGAATACGCAAATTTTCCGCCAGTAGTTTCAATTGCGGGCTTTGCTCCAATTGATACAACTCTCCCATAGTTATTTACCTTCATGTACGGAACCGTGTATTTTGTAAAGAAAAAGGTGGTATAAAAATTAAGCTTAAGCTGCTTATCAAGCAACTCAGTATCCGTATCCAGAATCATTCGTTTGGGGTGGTAACCGCCCACGGTATTTACAAGGAAATCGATTCGTTTATCCTGCTTAACAACATTATCACAGAATTCCTTAACTTCTGCTTCGTTTGCTGCGTCACATGGCAGCGCATAACGCTTCAGGAGTCCCTTAAACTCTCCGGTTTCGGTGGACTGAGAATCATCAAATATCTTATTAAACTCATTAATTGATCTGACCGGTACATATACTTTCATCCCCTCTTCAGCAAATTTGTTTACAATCACTCTGCCTAAAGCACCCGTTCCGCCTGTTACAATTGCTATTTTATCTTTGAAACTCATATTTCAAATTATCTAATAATTATTAAATAATAAGTTATTCATAATGAATATTAAAATCTAAAATGGATTCCCGCCTTCGAGGGAATGACAAGAAAGGCAGATCTTCCCTAGGATTGCATCCCTTGTCGAGCCTGTTACTGAGTTCATATTCGCAGGATTACCGGAGATGCATTCATTGGCCAATACAGCGAATAATACCGCTTCCTTATTCCTGCTGTTTACGCCAAATTGGTTTACCTTAAATACTTTAACTCCTTTAAAATAGCCTCTTAGGGATTTCATTAAAACCGGATTCTCAGCTCCACCGCCACTTACTATAAGTTCACTAATTTTGGTTTTGGGGTAAATAAAATTGGAGTAATTATACCATATCGAATACGCCGTGAATTCTGTAATAGTTCTTATAATATCCTGCTTTTTCATGCCCTTTGATAACTTTAGCAGCTTTTTCTGGAATTCCCTGCCATAATGCTCCCTGCCGGTTGATTTCGGAGGCTCCTGCCTGTACAATGGCTCGTATATCAGTGAATTGAAGAGCATTGCATCCACAGCTCCCTTTTGAGCTATCTTACCGCCTTTATCGTACTCTTTTCTGAATAAATGGTACATCATGCCATCGATTATCATATTACCCGGCCCGGTATCAAAGGCTATGACATTCCCCTTACTTCCGTTCTTCTTAAGTATTGTAATGTTTGATATACCGCCAATATTCAAAAGTGCCCTGTTTTTAGTTTTATGAGTAAAGAGAATAAAATCAAGGTATGGAACCAGAGGTGCACCGTCACCACCAAAAGCGCAATCAGCAATACGGAAATCACCAACAGTTGTAATACCCGTTAAGTTTGCAATAATTGCGGGGTCACCTATTTGCAGCGTCGATTTTACCTTATACCCTGCATATTCATGCGGTACAGGTAAATGGTGTACGGTCTGGCCGTGTGAGCCTATCAGATCCACTTCCGCTGCGCTTAAACGGTGCTTCTTAAGCAGCTTCAATACTGCATCGGCAAATAATGCCCCAATGATAACATTCAGTCTGCAAATATCTTCTATTTTTGCCGTAGTTTTGTCTGAATTCTTAAATATTTCCATCCTGACCTTGTGAGGAATTATCAGTGTAGAAAAATCAAGTATTCTGATCTTTGTTTTTACACCATTTCCGGTGATCTTCAACAGAACTGCATCGATGGCATCAACTGAAGTACCTGAAAGAAGCCCGATGACTGTCCTGGTTTTTTTGTTAAGTAGTTTATGCAGATTTTTATTCATATAAGTGTAAATTTATTCAAAGATGTTTATATAAACTATTCAAAATGAATTTCTTACCTCTGCACATAGAGCTGCCGGCAGAGGGGTAATCAGAAATACTAATGTGATTTTGACCTCAAAATATGACAATTATATTACATTGAACCAAAATTTCATTAAAGCTATATTTACAGAATAATTAATTTTGAAAGATGGAATTTAAGGTAAATAAAATAGACGATGTAAAGCAGGAAGTTGAATTTGAGATAACATATGCAGATTTGACCCCTTATTTTGAAAAAGCATATAAAAAGTACCAGAAAAAGGCTGAAATTCCCGGTTTTCGCAAGGGCAAGGCGCCTGTTTCAATGCTGAAGCGAATGTATGGAGATATGATCGAACAGGGGTCGCTGGAAGATGTTTCAAATGATATCTACAGGGAGTATCTTGAAAATAACCATGTCCATCCGCTGGGCGAAGCCGCATTGGTTGATATGGATTATGAGCCAAAGTCTCTTTTTAAATTTAAGATAAAATATGAAGTAAAGCCTGACATAAACCTTGCTGAATACAAAGGGATAGAAGTAACTAAAACTCTTCACAAAATTGATGACAAGATGCTCGAAGACGAGGTTAAATATCTTCAGTCAAAGCATGTAACCTACGAAGATGCAAATACTGCCGATGGAAATGAATATACACTTACTATGGACGTACAGAAGCTTGATGTAACCGGAGTTGATATTATCGGTGAGCGCGATAAAGATGTGAGGTTCTATCTAAATGACCCTCAGATAAATAAAGAATTTAAGGAACAGCTCGAAGGTATCACCGTTGGTGAAGAACGTGTACTTATCCTCCCTGCCCAGGAAGAAGGCAAACTTGAAAAATACAGGGTAAACTGCACAAAGATAGAAAAAGTTCTGTTCCCTGAACTCAGTGAAGAACTCTTCGGGAAGATATACAAGGGAAGCGAAATAAAAACTTTGGAAGAATTCAGGGAAAAGGTCAAAACCGATCTTGAAGGAATTTATAAAAATATTGCTGACCAGGAAATAAGGAACAATATTGTCAGCGAATTGATTAAACTAAATGAAGTTACTGCTCCGGACGCACTGGTTGAAAACATACTGGATTCATATATTGAAGATACAAAAAACCAGAATCCCAAGAGACAGCTTCCCACCGGTTTTGATGAAGCAGAGTACAGAAAAACCCAACGCGTTGATGCAATATTACAGGTGAAATGGTACCTTTTAAGAGATAAGATAATTGAGACAGAGAAAATGGAAGTAACAGATAAGGATATAGAGCCTATAATTGAAGAAGATGCAAAGAAATATAACCTGCCTGTTGATAAGTTAAAGAAGATCTACGAAAACAACCAGGATGTTAAATACAGGGTTTTGGATGATAAACTGATGGCATTTCTGATAGAGAATACAAAAATAAAGGAAATTGAACATAATCATCCGCACGAGCACGGAGAATCCGGTGAAACAGTGAAATCTAAGAATAGCAAAAAGAAAATAACCACATAATAATTATTACAAAAATTAAACTAATATATTAATGGATTATCATAAAATAATTTCAGGCAATAGAACAGAAATTGAAAAAGGTTTGGACATTTCCTCACAGCTTGTACCGATGGTTGTAGAACAGACAGCAAGAGGCGAAAGAGGAATGGATATTTACTCACGGCTTCTCAGGGAAAGAATTATATTCCTTGGCTTCCCTGTGGATGACCACACCGCAAGCCTTGTTATTGCGCAGCTTCTGTTCCTCGAATCAGAAGATGCTGATAAGGATGTTATGGTTTATATAAATTCTCCCGGCGGCAGTGTATCGGCAGGACTGGCAATATACGATACTATGCAGTATATAAAGCCAAATGTTTCGACAATTTGCACCGGTATGGCGGCATCTATGGGAGCAGTGCTGCTGGCAGGCGGTGAAACCGGAAAAAGGACTTCACTGCCTCATTCAAAAATTATGATCCACCAGCCGCTTGGAGGAACACAGGGACAGGCAACTGATATCGAGATATACACCAAGGAAATGATAAAGACAAGGGATACGATCTATAATATTCTGGTAAAGCATACGGGTAAGGATTTTGAAACAGTAAAAAGAGACTGCGACAGGGATAATTTTATGAGCGCAGAAGAAGCAAAAGATTACGGTTTGATAGATAATATTCTGGAAAAAAGGATTGTAGAAAAGAAGTAAACTCTGTCTCAAAATTTGTAACATAAAAGGACCCCAATTTTGAGGGTCCTTTTACTTTTTTTCGTCAGTTTGTATTGTATCTTCTTCCTTTTTAGACTTTGTTGAATCCTTGATAGCCCTGCTTATCCTGCTGGAATCGTTTAATTCACTCTCACTCTTATCGTATCCTTTGTTTTTCTCTTCGACCTTCTGTTTGCCAAGTGTACTTTCATCTTCACTTTTGGGAGCTACTTTCTGCTCCTGGTTAACTTCTCCTTCATTTTTCTCATTGCTTTTTTCATCCCTGATGTTATATGGTGATTTTTCGCTTTCTTTCTTAAAATCACCTTTTGATTCCTTTTTCATTATTCTGTCATCTGTCTTGAACTCACTTTTTGTCTCGATATCTTTCTTTTCAATGTCAGATCTGCGCTGCATTTCTATACCCTGTTCTTCACTTACCTTATCAAGTTTT
>JANWKI010000127.1 GCA_025451455.1 Ignavibacteria bacterium | reverse complement strand
TAAATGGTCTCAAGTGAGCAGCACCCGGAGTCTTTCTCAGGAAAATCATCAAAACCCCAGGTTTTCATTGTAACGCCTATTAGCTCATACCCTTTTTCCTTTAGAAAATAGGCCGCTACTGATGAATCTACACCTCCGCTCATCGCAACTAATACTTTTTTGCCATTTTTTGACTTTTTTTCACTCATACTTAACAAAAATACCGATAATTCTCTAACTAAAAAGGACTAAAAAAAGTATTGTAACTATAATAAAAATGCGTATATTTGTACTTGTTATTAACTAATTACTCGAAAGGGGGGTAATAAATGACCAAAAGAATATTTCTGGTCTGGGCTATAATTCTTACCTTTGGTCTCGCCAGTCTGCCTGTTGTTGGATTTTCTGCTGAAAGCAAGCAAACCGGTAATACCGAAAATACAAAGAAGAAGCCTAAGAAGAAATCTTCCAAAAAGACCAAAAAGACTTCGAAGAAAAAGAAGGGCTCCAAAAAGAAACGCAGTTCCGGTAAGAAAAAATACTCAAAGAAGAAAAAGTATTCAAAGAAGAAAAAGTACTCCGGAAAGAAAAAGTATTCCAAGAAGAAAAAATACTCTTCAAAGAAGAAAAAAAGTTACAAAAGAAAATATTATGCTCCGAAGACAAACAGCAGTAATGTCGAATACAGGAACTACAAAAGAGGTAACGATCCTGAAAACAGCGGAAATAATAATGAAGTTAACATAGAAAAAATCGCTCCTTCTAAAGAAATAAGAAAAGAACCGAAAAAAGAAGGCGAATAAAACTTAAATTTACATGAAACTCAAAACCCCTGTAAGCAATGCTTACAGGGGTTTTTTAATGGTCCTTAATTTCAGTGAAATATGAATCTCTTATGCAGCAAGCTGGGGATAACTCTCAATAAATACAATATTCTCATTTCTTCCGCTCGTATACTCGGTTACCTTATCTTTTATTGCATTAACTGAATTTTCAAACAGAAGCCTGTGGCGCATTAAAGGCAGCCCAACTCTGTTTGGTGCATACTCTTCATCATGATAAAGGAATAAACCAACATACTGGTTAGCTTTAAATTCAGCAGCATCCATAATGTGAAGTATATATGTTTTACCTTTATCAGTTTTTACAACAAATTTTATTGCGCTTGCCATAAACGTATTCCCCCTGTAATTTAAACTTATGAAAAATAATGAATTCCAATTGTAAATGCAAATAATTACTTAATCGCAATCACAAAACATGACTTTTAGCGCATTTGTATTGCAGTTTTTGCATTTAATTTATCATTATTATTGAGAATTATTGTATCTTAATAAACGGAGAACTACAATGTTTAGACAATTACTCATACTGATAATTTTCTTAATTATACCGGTTACTTCATCCTTTTCTCAAACACTGGTAGGTTCATATCCTTTTCCTGCAACAACAGTATATAACGGGTTTTGGGGTATTACACAGATAAATGATACTTTACGGATAGGATCAAGCTCAAACGGCAAGATCTATAAGATCACAAAAACAGGAAACATTCTGGATAGCCTGGCAACACCATTTGCTTTCAATAACGGAATGGCATGGGATGGTTCCGGTTTCTGGATAGCCAGGAATGCATCCGGTTTAACTTCGAGGCTGATAAAAGTAGATATTAACGGATTACCTGTTGATACGATTAGTTTTGCCAGTATTGGGGGAAGTTCAACCGTCGGGATTGGCGGTGTGGCGCTCCAGGGAAATTCACTTTGGTTTGCCGTATACTTTCCTGATTATACAACATACCCTTTTGCTTATGCTTATAAGGTCGATATTAATACCGGGCTGTTTCTCGATACAATTCCTCTCAGAGGGAAACAAGTTCAGGGTATTGCAATTAAAGGTGATACAATTTTTTATGTAACAGATAATTTCCAGAGTGAAGCGGAAAGAATATATGCTTACCGTGATGCAGTTGGTGATACGCTGTTTTCTTTCGCAGTACCTGATCCCGATGGTGATTGCGACCCCAGAGGTCTCTTCTGGGACGGACAGAACTTATTCCTGATGGCTTACCGTGTTGGAAATAATATCGGCCAGTACCGGACACTTTATAAATATTCTCTGACAGGCGGAGGAAGCCCGCAAATAACTACCAGCACTTCAAATATTAATTTTGGAAATATTATAATCGGGCAAACAGGAAACCAGATCCTGTCAATTAATAATTTGGGTACCGGTCCGCTTGTAATAAGCAGTTTCACAATGACAAATCCGAGATTTGCAATTGCACCTAACAATGTTCCGGATACCATACAGGCGGGGCTTTCAAAAAACTATACGGTTTCATTTACACCAACGGTCTTTGATACAACTTCAGGTGAACTGCGCATTGCAAGCAATGATATTGCTAATCCGACAAAAGTTGTTCTGCTGCGCGGGAAAGGAGTTTACTCCGGAGCTTATTTCGGAACTTCAGCAATCAGTTTCAACTATAATAACCGCAGAATAAATTCTCTTTGCGGATTCTCATTTGTCATTACTAATCAGGGTACTCAGCCTTTAACTATTAACAATGTTTCCTTCGGTTCACAAAGATTCCGTTTTGATACCACCAATGCAAGATTCCCTATTACGATTGATACGCAAAGATCAAGGACTCTCAGGATATGGTTCAATCCAAATGCTGTTTCAACGTTCAGTGATACTGCAGTCTTTTCAACCAATGCTGTCAATAACAGTTCAGCAAAAATCGGGGTTTCAGGCAGCGGTGTTGATAATCCGCCGGTGCTAGGTGATATCTTGTGGGAAGGTACAATTCCGCTGAACCCGAATACTTCTTCAAATGATCTTCAGCCAAAGAGTATGAAACAGATACCCGATGTAAACGGGGACGGTATTTACGACATGATAGCAGCAACTGAAAACTACTGGACTATCTGTTACAACGGGAATTCATCAGTTACAGCAGATACTCTATGGAAATTCAACACTCATTTTGGGACAAACAATACAGGTTCGGTTGACTGGGAGGATGCAATGCAGATAATGGACGATATTAACGGCGATGGTATTCCTGAAGTTGTGATTGGCTGCGGAGGAGGAAATGAAGAAGTGTATGTACTCTCCGGTGGTACAGGCAGGCTTATATGGGAGTATGACGGCCCGGGCAGTAATTATGATGGTGATATAAACGGACTGAGAGTTGATAAAGATTACAATAATGACGGGAAAAAAGATGTACTGATATCCGCAAGCGGTGAAGGTGCAACAAATCCGGGCAGGCATGCACTCATCTGTGTTAACGGACTAAACGGACAGGTTATTTCCAACAGAATTCAGAATTCCGAGTTTACGCATGATGTTACTTCAACAACAACAGGGGGTGCAATCGGAACAGGATCAAATGGCGGTCCATATAGAGTAGTCGGGTTCAATAATACAGGAAATACAGTCTGGAATTATTCTACTACAAGCACTATATGGAGTATGAAAGAAATTCCCGATATCAACGGTGATGGCAATTCGGATATTGTTGGCTTGTGGGGATTCAACGGCTCGATCTTCGGGCTTTCGGGTTCAAATGGCACTCAGCTTTGGGTAAATAATCTTGCAACAAGCAATAACGGAACAGTTGAATTGCTTGATGATAAAGACCACAACGGTTTTGTGGACTTGACATTTTCCGGCCCGCAGACTGCTTACAGGGTCGATTCAAAGAACAATAATTTAATGTGGACCCGTTTCTTCAGCGCATCATATATAAGAGATGCAGGAATTCTGGGTGATGTTACAGGTGATTCCATTGCAGAAGTACTTTATTCAACACAGCAGCCGGGTAAGGTTTTTGTACTCAATGGAGAAACAGGAGCAATACTGTTTGAATATACTTTCGGAACAAGTATTAATGAGAGGGCTGATAGAGTTGCAGCTTTAAACAGCATAAACGGAAATTCAAGCAATGAATTTGTATCGGCATCCAGAGACGGCAGGATAAAATGCTTTGACGGTGGCCCGGGGCAGATAATCGGTATAATTTCGAATAACAATAACATTCCTGAATTATTTGCTCTGTATCAAAACTATCCCAATCCTTTTAATCCTTCTACTCAGATAAAATTTGATGTCCCCCGCGCGGCTGATGTTAAGCTGACTGTTTTTGATCTGCTCGGAAGGGAAGTCGCGGTGCTTGTAAATGGCAAAATGAATGCCGGTGTATATAATGCCGACTGGAATGCAGTAAATTTTGCTTCGGGAGTTTATTTTTATGAAATTCAATCCGGTGATTTCAGGGATATTAAGAAAATGATTTTGATAAAGTAATAGGGTTATTTTAGATGAATTCTCATCCTGAGCTTGTCGAAGGATTGGGATTGAACGTTGTCTCACCCTTCGACAAGCTCAGGGTGAGGTGCCTAATAGAGTAGATACCAGATTCATTTTGTCGCGAAATAGGCTCTGATTGCCAAATTGCATCACGTTTTAGGTGTATTGCGTGTCCCGATATATGAAAATATATTGGGACATTCTATTATATACCAAAAGGGGGTTAATTATGAATAACAGGTTTATAAATTTGATTTTTGCTTTTACATTTTTACTCAGCGGCGAGATACTTTCTCAAAGTATAACATGGATTGAACAGACCTCAGGGTTAACAACACAGCTTACTTCAATATCAGCAATTGACGCTAATAATGTTTGGGTATGCGGATACTCCGGAAGAGTACTCAGAACTACCAATGGCGGAGCTAACTGGGTAAGTGTTAATTCTGCTCCAATACCATTAACGCTCAACCTGCACAGTATTTACGCAATTGATTCAGTTACTGCACTCGTAGCAGGCTCAGGTACTTCATCTTTCCTTTTCAGAACTACAAACGGCGGTACTACATGGACCCAGGTATTTACCGAAACAGGAGGATTCATAAATTCAGTTCAGATGGGTAATTTTTTTGCAGGCTTTATGGTCGGCGATCCGGTCGGAGGCAGGTGGTCACTTTGGGGCACTACAACAGGCGGCGCTACATGGGATTCATCAAGTTTCTATTTGCCGGCAACAGGAATAGATGCAGGGTGGAATAATTCATTCTATTTTGATGTTGCTGCCGGAGTGTGGTTCGGAACAAATAACACAAGAGTATATAAAAGCCTTACGCTTGTTAACTGGCAAACTCAGGCAACAACAGGCCAGGCAAATTCATATGCAATATGGTTCAATAATCCGTTTATCGGAATGACTGGCGGTACAGCCTTACTTATGACAACAAACAGCGGTACTTCGTGGCTTAGCCCTCCTGTTGCGCTCCCGGGGACAGCAAATATATCGGGAATTACCGGATTAGCATCAACATGGCTTGTTACAAGGCAGGCAAATATTATCTATGGAAGTACTAATAACGGGCTTTCATGGAATACCAATTACACAGCTCCCGGCGCAGGACTCTACAGGCATATTGCAAAAGACAGGGCAACCGGAAATGTATTTTTTGCAGTCAGCAGTACGGGCGGAATATCCAAAGGATTATTCACAGTTGGTATCACACCGGTTTCAACTGTAATACCTGAAAATTTCAGTTTAAACCAGAATTATCCTAATCCGTTCAATCCCGAAACAAGCATTAAATTCAGCATTCCAAAAAATGGATTTGTTACACTCAGCGTTTTCGATGCCCTTGGCAGGGAAATCAAGAACATTGTAAACGATAACCTCAAGGCAGGTGAGTACAAAGTAAGCTTTGATGCAGGCAACCTGACAAGCGGAACTTATTTTTATAAGTTGATCTCAGGAGGATTTGTTGAAACTAAAAAAATGGTGCTGGTGAAATAGTTGTTTAAACATAATATGTCTAAATGGCATCTCAATTGGAGATGCCTTTTTTATTTGCTATATATCTATGTTTGTAAATTGTAAATAATAGAAATGAAAAAAAGATAGATACACGGACACTTGGCGGATGGCTGATATTGATACAGGTATTCATAATCTTAAATGCATTCAGCTGGCTGAACAACTTACAGCTATACTATAAACTGCTGGGCGAGAAAGATCAGCTCATTAAGGATAAAGTAGTAAGTGACCCCTCGATCTATATCACATTCATTTATTATGAACTTGCCTCGAGCCTGGTATTTACTTTTGGCACATTTGCAGTATTCTACTATTTCTTTAAGCGAAACAGCTATTTTCCTTTAATTATGACTATATACCTTGCAGCTGAAGTTATAGTTGAAGGACTGTCATTCCTGTTGTTCTCAAGTATTGCAGGGGATTCAGCTTTGATCTGGCAAAAATTAATATTCAGTGCAGTCATATCCGTATTTATCATAATTTATCTGAGAGTGTCTAAAAGAGTTAAAGTTACATTTATTCATTAAAGTTTAACAGGTTATCGTACTCCCAAATCACTCAAAACCGCAATAATTCATTCCTTTATACTTAAAATACCTATAAGTATATTTGACTGTTATGAAAATCTCACTCAACTGGTTACGACAATATATTGATATCAATCTAAGCATTGATGACCTCGTCAAAGGATTTACGAATCTAGGAATAGAGGTTGAAAGTGTTGAAAATCAGGCAGAAAAACTGGATAAATTTGTAATAGGCAAAGTTATTGAAAGAGTTAAACACCCAAATGCAGATAAATTAAGCGTTTGTAAAGTTGATGCCGGAACAGGAGAGATACTGAATATTGTATGCGGAGCGCCTAATGTCGATTCAGGTCAGACAGTTTGTGTTGCACTCGTCGGTGCAATTGTTCCAAACGGCGGGTTTGAAATTAAGAAAGCAAAACTTCGCGGAGAGGTCTCCGAAGGTATGATTTGTTCTTCAAAAGAGCTTAACTTGGGTGAAGACCATTCAGGTATAATGGTTCTTCAAACCGATTTACCAATTGGTACTCCCTTTGCAGAATATTTAAAGCAAAATGATGTAATAATTGAAATAAGCATTACTCCAAACCGGGGTGACCTCCTGTCACATCTTGGAATTGCGCTCGAGACAGGCGCTTTAACCGGGCACAAGGTAAATGAACCTGAAGTTTACGATATCGCAACAGGAGGAGAGTTAAGCAAAAAAATTACAGTTGAGATTAAAGACCCTGATGCTTGTTTAAGATATTGCGGTACATTGGTTGAGAATGTTACAGTTGGAGAATCACCCGACTGGCTGAAAAATTACCTTAGTTCTGTCGGACTTCGCCCGATTAATAATATTGTGGATGTTTCGAATTACGTTATGATGGAATGCGGACAGCCGCTCCATGCATTTGATTACGATATGATCTCCGGGAAAAAGATAATTATAAAGCGTGCAGAAGGACTTAAGAAATTTACCACATTAGATGGCAAAGAGAGGGTGCTCCGTGATGATATTCTATTGATATGCGATACTGATAAACCCGTAGCTCTGGCAGGCATTATGGGAGGTGCAAATTCTGAGATAAGCAGTAATACAAAAAATGTTTTTATCGAAAGCGCTTACTTCAACCCCGTATTAACGCGCAAGTCTTCAAAGTTCCTGGGGCTTCAGTCAGATTCATCCTACAGGTTTGAGCGCGGTGTTGATATAGATAAAACCAAGTGGGCATCGGTAAGGGCAGCAATGCTTATTGCAGAGCTTGGCGGCGGGAAAATTGTAAATGGTTTAATTGATGAGTACCCGCATAAGCTTGAAAAGCTGAAAGTCGGGTTGAGGATACCTTATCTAAACAGGATTACAGGCTCAGATTATTCTAAAGACAGAACAATTGAATTGCTTCAAATGATAGGGATCAATTTCATCGAAGAAGAAAGCGGAAAGCTTTACTTCGATATCCCTCAATCCAGAAGGGAAGACCTCACCAGGGAAATTGATCTTATCGAGGAAGCTGCCAGGCTGGACGGATATGATAAAATTGGTGAACCTGATAGTGAAAGCCTGAAATTTGAGATAAATGACTTTTACGGCAAAGAATATGATTTTGTTATGAAGGTAAGAAGCTATCTAATTGGAAGAGGTTTTCATGAAATACTTTCTGACTCCCTTGTTGATGAGAAGCTCGTAAGTATGTTTAATGAGGATTATGTTTCGCTTCTTAATCCGTCGAGTGAGCAAATGACAGTTTTGAGGACAAATTTACATCAGGGTATGCTTGAAGTCGTAAAAATGAATTTTGAGCATATGAACAATTCTCTTAAGTTCTTTGAAGTTGGGAACGTATTCAGTTATTCAAAAGAGGGCAAAATAGTTGAAAATAAATCGATTTTATTAACTTTAGCGGGTGATTATGATGTAGAATCTGCTGATACCAAGCCAAGGTATTTTGATATATTGGATATAAAAGCAGAGGTTAAAGGATTGCTTGAAAAATTAAATGTTGAATTTTACAACATAAATTATTATAATTATACCGGTAACTTTGAATTTCAGCTTAATTACGAAATAAAGGGTAATTCTGCAGCTACAGTTTCCAAGTTTTCTGATAAGTTTTTGAAGAAATTGAATATTGATAAACCTGTACTGATATGCGAGATACCCTGTTTAGTTTAAGCAGCAGAAAAATAACGTTTAAAGAGTATTCTAACTATCCTCCGGTATTGAGAGATTTGTCAATTCTGGTTGATAGCGGTATTAAAGAAGCAGATGTAGAGAAAGTAATTCTTGATGCGCCCTCAGGCGGATTATTAAAGAGTTTAAGATTATACGATATTTACAGGTTAGAGGGGGAAAAAGATAAGATAAGCTACACATTTACTTTGAAGTTTCTGGCTGACGACAGGACTTTGACAAATGATGAGGTCAACAAGCTTCAGGATAAGATAGTACTGGATCTGAACAAAAAATTAAAAGCTGAACTAAGAAAATAATGGATAATCCGGTTTTAAAAGTAAACGATTCCGGTTTGAAGAACGAGCTCGAAAAGATGTTTTCGAAGGTAAAGGTTCTTGTTGAAAAATTCAATATATCCAAAGATGAGAACAAATTACTCAGGGAAAAGGTTAAAGAATTAGAGCAGTCCTTAAGCGAAACAAAGATCGAAGTTTCAAATAAGAATTCTGAACTTTTGAATAAAGATAAAGAAATATCGGAGTTTAAAAATAAGCTGCTTGATGAAAGAAAGAACAAGATTTCCGGCGAAGATAAGACACAATTGAAATCCAGGATACGCGAACTTATGGTCAGGTTAGATGCTCACTTGGAACAAAAAGCAAATAATAATTTTTAACTCTCTCATCCCATAGGTGCAATGGGGATAAAGATTATTATTTGATTTACAGGTCGGGATTTACACGGTAAGCAGCAAAACAAACATTAAAAAAACCAATGGAAACAAGGGATATCAGGATCAAGATTTTTAATAATCATTATACTTTAAAAGGCGATGATGTTGAGCTTCTTGAAAAGAGCGCGCAATATGTTGATACTTTAATGCATAAGGTCCAGAATGATATCCCAAACCAGTCTGATTTTACAGTTGCTATAGTTTCTGCATTAAATATAGCAGAAAATTACTATCGGGAAAAATCCAGCAGCTTTATTCTCGATCAAAACTATAAATCACTAATTAGCGGCCTTAATTCACAGGTTAAAGAAATTAATGATTTTATAGAGAGCAATACATAAACATCAGGGTTTTTAGTTCTTTTAAATAGGTCAACAGTTTCAAATTTACCGCACCGACCGACCGTAGCTAAAAATTAAATAGAACCAACACTATTTAATTGGGGAGACAGCTCGTAATTATGTCAATTACAGGCCTCGCTCATAACCTCGTGTTATGAGATCGCTGGGTGATGCTTTGCATCATAGTTTTCAGCGATCAGTGGAAGTTAAAAGACATTTCGGCACTCACCCACTGTGTTGAAAGGGGTTCTATAACTCTTTCGCTATGGTTTCAAATCGTGTGCGGTTTTTTATTTTTTGTAAGTTCCAGGTTCACTTGTTCAATAATCAGTTTTAAACAAATTTTAAGTTTTATTTAATTAATCCATAGTTTCATTAAAATCATATGCTGCAATTACGGAGAATATAATATGTTACAGGACTTATATATTTTAATACCGCTGTTTGTCGCACTTTGTGCGGGTACATTTTACTTTGGGTGGTTTATGCAGAACAAGGTCACCAAAGGGAAAATAAACAGCGCTGAGGAGCAGGCTAAGCGCATCATTGCAGATGGCGAAAAAGCTGCTTTGAACACAAAAAAAGAGAAACTTCTTGAAGTAAGGGACGAATGGTACAAAAAGAAACAGGAATTTGATACCGATTACCAGTCCAAGAAAAACAAACTGAAGACCTTTGAAAAGCAATTGCAGGATAAGGAAGAATCAGTGAGTAAACGCATAGATGAATATGCAAAAAAGGAAAAAACTATTACTAAGCTTGAAAATGATTTCAACGGCAAGCTCAGCACGATCTCTGAAAAGGAAAATAAGCTTGAAAACCTGATCCAGGAACAGAATAACAGGCTCGAAAACATATCCGGACTAACGGCCGAAGAAGCAAAGAATATACTTACCGATAACCTTATGGAAGAAACCAAGATGCAGGCTGCTGCCAAACTTAAAGAGATCAGGGATGAAATGAAGCTTGAAGCCAAAAAGCTTGCACGAAACCTCATAGTTCAGGCTATACAAAGAAGTGCTGCCGACCATTCTGTAGAAACTACAGTAAGCGTACTGAGCATTCAAAGCGATGAGCTAAAAGGCAGGATAATAGGCAAGGAAGGCAGGAATGTCCGCGCTTTTGAAGCAGCAACCGGCGTTGATATTATAGTTGATGATACACCGGAGGCAATTACTATTTCAGGCTTTGACCCCTTCAGGCGTGAAGTGGCAAAGATAGCAATGGAAAGGCTGATTGCCGATGGAAGAATTCACCCGACAAGGATAGAGGAGGTTGTTGAAAAGGTTAGAAAAGAACTTGAAGAAGAGATAATCAAAGTTGGCGAAAATACTATTATTGAGTGCGGCCTTCACGGAATGCATGCAGAACTTGTAAGACTGGTTGGAAGAATGAAATACAGGACAAGCTACGGCCAGAACCTGCTTCAGCACAGCATTGAAACTGCTCACCTCTGCGGTATTATGGCTGTTGAGCTTGGGCTTGACCCCGTTCTGGCAAAACGCGCGGGACTGCTTCATGATATCGGAAAAGTTGTAGACAGGGAAGTCGAAGGACCGCATGCAATTCTGGGGTATGAACTCGCCAAAAAATATAAGGAGCATGCCGTAGTCTGCAATGCTATCGGGGCGCATCACGAAGATATGGAAATGGAAACTCCCATTGCAGTAATAGTTCAGTCATGTGATGCAATCAGCGGAGCAAGGCCGGGCGCAAGGCGTGAATCTGTTGAAGGCTATGTGAAACGGCTTCAGAAGCTTGAAGAGGTTGCAAAATCATTCGAAGGTGTTGGCAGAACCTATGCAATACAGGCCGGAAGGGAAGTGAGGGTTATTGTTGAACACGATAAAGTTAGCGATGCTTTAGCAGACCAGCTTTCTGTAGATATTGCGACCCGCATACAGGAAGAAATGGAATATCCCGGTCAGATAAAAGTTACTGTCATCCGCGAAAGACGTTCAGTTGCCTATGCAAAGTAAAAAGCTTGTAATCGGTATTACCGGCGGCGTTGGGTCCGGTAAATCTGTTGCCTGCAAATACTTTGAAAAACTTGGTTACAGGGTTATTTATGCGGATGTTGTTGCAAAAGAGTTGTACAAAACCAATAAGAATCTCAGGGCTCTTCTTGTAAAGGAATTCGGAAAGGGAATCCTTGACAGCTCAGGGAGGATTTCGTATATTAATGCCAGGAAAATTATTTTTTCAAAAAAGTCAAATATAAAAAGGGTGAACAGCATTGTTCACCCTTTTGTAATAGATGAAATAGACAGGATCATTATAGGGTCAAAGGAAAAAATAGTCCTGGTAGAAACAGCAATAATGTTTGAATCCGGTTATGCTAACCGAATGGATTATGTTATCCTTATATATACCAATAAAAAAACAAGAATTGAAAGAGTCAGGAAAAGAGATAATGTGAAAATATCCGGGATCGAAAGGCTTATGAAAATTCAAATGGATGAACGCGAAAAAATTGGATATGCTGATTTCATTATTAAAAATAACTCAACACCTGCCGCTCTTTACAGAAGTATCAGATCATTCAGTAAGATATTGAATGTGCTTAATTAACAATTCTGTCTTATAATTCTCTTTTATATATGGATAGCTTAAATAATTTAATCAGTAAAGAAGAACAGGATTTTTTCCACACATATAAACGCCTTTCTATGATCGTTGAAAGGGGTGAAGGGTGTTATTTATATACTGATAAAGGTGAAAAGATACTTGATATGTTTGGCGGGTTGGCAGTTAACTCTCTGGGCTATAACCATCCCCGTATCAATGAAGCAATTGAAGCTCAGATAAAAAAATATATTCATGTTTCCAACTTTTTTTACCAGGAAAAACAAATTGCCCTTGCGGAAATTCTTCTCAAGTTCACCGGGTTCAGCAAAGTTTTCTTTTCAAACTCAGGCACGGAGTCAACAGAAGCTGCAATCAAACTTATCAGAAAATATTTCATCGGGACAGGCAGGAAGGAACTTGTTTCTTTCAGCGGTTCATTTCACGGCAGAACTATGGGGGCACTATCTCTTACCTCAAGAAAAAAATACCGCGAACTGTATGCACCACTGCTTGAAGGTGTAGCTCATTTGGAATTCAATTCGATTAAAGATCTGGAAGAAAATATCAATGAAAACACTGCGGGTATCTTTATTGAGTGCATACAGGGTGAAGGAGGCGTAAATTTTGCTGCTTCGGAATTCGTTAACAAAATAAATGAGCTTAAACGGAAATTTGAATTCATTGTTGTTGCAGATGAAATACAGTCAGGTATAGGCAGGACCGGTAAAATGCATGGCTTTGAGCACTTCGGGCTTGAAGCTGATATTATTCTGCTGGCAAAAGGTATTGGCGGGGGTCTGCCTCTTGGGGCTGTACTTGGCAGCTCAAGAGTGGAAAATGTGTTTACATACGGAGATCACGGCTCAACTTTCGGTGGCAATCCTGTTGCGGCGGCTTGCGGCATTGTGATCTTTGAAGAATTGCAGAATGGGATGCTGAATAATAATGCTGTACTTGGTAAATATTTGATGAATTCACTTAAAAGTATTCAATCCCGTAACCCTGAAAAAATAACAGACGTTCGCGGTAAAGGTTTGATGATTGGTATTCAGCTAAGTTTTCCGGGTCAGCCGGTTGTTGAAAAGCTCATTAAGGAAGGTGTGCTGGTTAACTGCACAAATGAAAATGTCATCAGGCTTCTGCCTCCATACATAATTACCGAAAAAGACATTGATATGTTTACTGAGAAATTTGAGAGTGTTATTTCTTCCGGGTTGTAAGCATTGTTTCAATCATAGAAATTATCCTGCCTGAAGGTTTTTCCCCGAGTTCAGTTTTGTATACACCAAGCATTTGCTGATATTTCTCCTTTGCAGTAATAATATTTCCGGCTCTTACAAGCGTTTCTATTTGAATTGAATATGCCGTTTCATTCAGATTATCTGTCATTAGCAGTTTGTCACCGTAAATAGTTATATCATCGTACTGTCCGGCTTCCAGAAGTAACCTTAATAATTGTTCGAGTACCTTAATGAACTTATTCCGGTATTCACTTCTTAAATTTTCACACCATTGTTCGTAATATCCTTCAAGAGCCTCACCCTTGTAGAGCAAAACTGCTTCTTTGAGCAGCCGCAGCTTTTCAGAATTATTCTCCTTTGAAAATGCTTTTTCTAAAAGCGAATCAAATTCCTCTATATCGCTGTAATAGGAAAAATCCGGATTCAATTTTAGGGTTTTACCTTCATATATGATGTATTGCAGTGCAATACCCTCTTTTTTGGATTTGACATTTTCTGTTCCGTCACCGTCAGGTTTAAGCGCTGTCCTGATATTTGATATCGACTGGTGAAATAAATTATCTGCATTATCCAATGATGTCTCGGGGTAAAAAATGTCGATGATCTTATCCTTGCTTAACTGCTGGTTTCTATCCAGAAGCAAATAGCAAAGTATAAGCTTTCGCTTCTTCCTTTTCCATTTGCTCTCCTCAATGGGTTTATCTTTTAAGCTGAACTCGAGTCCCCCAAAAACGGTCATTTTAATATCAAACTGCCTTCGGAGATGAGCCTCAAGTTTACTCCTGAAATTCTCACTTATCCAGCCGATGTTTAAAATGCCGGTAATATTAGCATAAATATCATGAATAAATTTTTTATGAATATTATTTTTTACTGCAAGGTCAAATAATTCCGATGAGGCTAAATACTCACGCTGAAGAAAGGAATAATATTCCTTATCCTTCGCCAGCGACAGAGTTTTTTCAAAATAACTGATTGCAGTGTCAGTGTTTCCGCTTTTAAGATAATATTTTGCCAGATAGTACCCGGCACATGCCTTAACATAGTTAGACTCAACTGAATCAAGATATGAATAGATACTCAGCAGGTCGCTTTCAAGCTTTGATATGCACTTAATGCTAAGTTCGCTTATTGTTAACAGTAACCTTATCTGCATCTCATCGCCCTCATTGGATTTATCCACATATTTTTTGGAAAGCAGATAATATTCAATTGCTATTTTTGGATTATCCATATAATAACAGCACTCTCCAAGGAACCTGTAACTTAAGTAAATGTAGTTTCCGCTGTTTAATTTTAAAGCAGATTCATTGATTTCCTGTGCTGCTTTGAAAGCTGAATCATAATCGCCGGTCTCAAACAGAAGAGTGTATTCGGTCATCTTAACTACCAGCTCAAATATTGGGGTATTAAAAAGCTTCACTAATTCCCTGGTGTTATTCAGGTATTCTTTTGACTTTTCGAACTTACCGGTTCGTGAGTGCAGCACTGTCAGGTTTGCCTGGGCAACCAGTTTCTTAAATAGCCCCCGGGTCTTATTAGATGTAAGTTCATAATAATGGTTTGAAAGGACAAATTCGCCTTTTAAGATATTTATGTTACCAAGCAAATTGTAAATGTCCGGTTCCAGTCCGGTCAATTCCATATCTTTGCAGATCTTAAGCGCTTTTTCAAGGTATTCAAGCGACTCCTTATATTTGCTGATATTAAAGCAGCAGTTACCAAGAAAGTAGTATATCCTTGCTTTAGCTGTATCAGAAGCATCATTATTTTCAAGTTCTTTCAGTATTTCCATTGCCGAACCTATTTTCCCGGCGCCCTGGTTGATAAGTATTTCAGATTTTGTGATAAGGCAGGATATTAAAAAATCACGATCCGAATCATCATCTTTTGCCTTTGTAATAGCCTTATCAATATAAACAAGCGCATCATTAAGGTTGCCTTTGTAATATTTTGAAAGCAGGCACATGTAATACAGCAGGAATTTATTACTTTCAACAGTGTTTTTTTCAAATGAGTTTACAAAGTCCCATAAGAGCTCGAACCTGCTGCTCTCAAATATTGATTGGAAATGTTCTATTAGCAAACCTAATGATGCTTCGAAATCCCCGGCTAATAAGAAATATTTTATTGCTTCTTCATAACTTCCGGACTTTGAAAAATAAGAGGCAATTTTTTGAAATACTGAAAATAGTTTTTCTCCAAATATTTCCCGCGACTTGTTCATCAGGAATGTTTTGAAAAGCTGGTTATAATTATATTTGATTACAATATTATCCTGCTCAGTAATATCTCTTATCGATTCAATGAATATGTTCTTGCCTGAGAGATACTCCAGTATCTCTGCGCTGTTGTTTATACCTAATAGCTCATTGCAGATATCACAGTCAAATGTTTCAAGATATGAGGTTGAAAGTAAAAAAGTCCGGATATTCTCATCTTGATTCAGAAATATCTCGTCTGCGAAATATTCGAAGAGATTTTCAGGTATAAAACGGGAGGTAATATCTTCTACTTTCGTGTTATTTCCCAGTGCCTGTATCACTAAATGTATGCCGGTTACCCAACCGCCGATATACTCTTCGAAATAATCAATATCTTTATCTGCATAATTTCGTGAATACAGTTCCTTTGCAAGCAGCTTTATTTCTTCGTGGCCAAATGAAAGCTCTTTTTGTGTAATTTCAAGTATATCCCTTTTAGCTCTAAGTCCGGAGAGGTTTATTTCAAGCAAATGCCGTGTTGTAATTATTATTTGCAGATTATCAGGAGCCTCAAGTATCAATTGCTCAAAAAATCGCTTGTGCCAGTTGTGATGAGTAATTTCGTGAAGGTCATCCAGAACCAGTGCGGTTTGTTCTGTGAAAGCAGTAGTGAATTCATTAATGAAAAGCCCCGTCAATTCATCAATTACAGAATCAATATTAATATCACTGGCTGTGTCTTCACTTAGCTGTGAAATTGTTCTTAATACATTTTCTCCGAAATCACTTTTCAGCCTTTTGAAAGAAAATACAATATAAACAAGCAGTTGAAATACTGTACTGACGTCTCTGTTAATATGCAGCCAGCCGAAAGTTCTATTGCCCTTATATATGTATTCATTAATAAGTGTTGTTTTTCCGTATCCTGCAGGGGCTGTAATAAGTAACAGCTTCTTATCAATGTTTGTATTCAACAGACCGGTCAGGTTTTTCCTGCTGATAATGTTGAATATCTCCTTAGGGGGAGTAATTCTTGTATGTATGATCGAGTTTTTCAGGCGCTAACCGGTTATTTGTCATAAATATAGCAATCATATCATTTAAAAAAATCACAATAATTACAGGAATATTAAAATTCTGCTGAATAATTCAATATTTTTAATAACTGCAAAATGATAAGGTTTTTGATAAGGTTTCTGTATGCTCTGAATTTAACTTTGTATGTGAAGAAAATTCATTCATAAACTAAATTATCCCTGTTAAAGGGAAAGGAGCATAAAATGATTAACCTAATTTCCAAATTCAAATTATCTGCATTCTTAATCATGTTTTTACTCGTTTTTGAGTCAAATGCGCAGTATTTCCTGAAATCCTATGACCTGCCGCCACTGACTACCAGAACTGAGCTGGGATATTCAATCGAAAGAAATTTTGACGGAACCTTGGCGGGAAGATGGTCAATCGCCGGTGTATCCAATTCGACTCCAAATGCAGGGAGCTTTGACTGGATGTATCTTAAGCTTTCAAACTCCGGAGTTGTAAGCTGTGCAGCATTATTAGGATTTTCACTTGCTGATTCATGTTTCTCGCACATCCAGCTTGATATTTTACCCCGCAGAAACGTTCTGGCAGGTTTTTACCGCGCACCTAACGGAAGGGAAAAAGCATCTTTTAGTATGCTTGATACGACATGCGCACATTTTCTTTCAAAACAGATAATGGATTCTCTGCGCCATGAATACAGGCAGGTAGTAAAAAACACAGCAGATGTTTTTACTTTAACCGGTTATATACAGACCTTCATTTCACCGGGGGATTACAAAAACCATATTCTGGCTTCTCAATATTCTCCAGCCGGAGCTTTATTGTGGGCATATAATTATTTGCCTCCATATCCCTGGGTAGATGAAAGAGCATTTTCTATAACTTATCAGCCTTTTGACGGAACTTATGCCATTACAGGCATAACAAACCGGTTTACTGGTCCGGCAGGGCTTTATCAGGTATTCATTATGAAGATCACTGCTGCAGGTATACCCATATGGTACAAAGGATTCAGTCCTATGCCGGGAATGCCTTCAGATGCGAAAAAAATCATTGCAATGCCTGATGGCGGATTTGTTGTAACAGGAAATAGCACTGCATTTGACCCGTCAGGTGATGTATATGTTATCAGGGTAACTTCAGCCGGAATTGTTATGTGGCAGAATACATACGGAATGCCTGGTGTTGCTGAACAAAGCCAGAGCATAATTTATCAGGCTGCGGATATGTCTCTTGTATATACGGGATCAATAATGACACCCGGAACCACAGAGGACATAATTCTATCGAAAATTACTTCTGCCGGGGGAGCGCCGGTTTGGTCAAGAAGGTTTCCGAATGCTGCAGGTTCAGATAGAGGTTACGATCTGAAAGAAGCTCCCTCTCCGGCAGGTTACAGCGCAACAGGAAAACTATTTCATGGAGTAAGTTCAAGCGATGACCCGTTTTTCTTAAAGACTGATGCATTTGGTAAAGTGACTTCTGTATGTCAGGATTCATTAATGATGCAGCCAAGACTTGGGCAATGGACAGGGGATTGTGCCAGACAAATTCTCCAGCTTTCTGATATCCAGATCCAGCCTCAGGTTATCAATCCAACATCGGCAGAAAGAAATGTTTGCGGAAGTTTAACAGGAATCACTTCAAATAATGAAGTTCCGGATGAATTTCTTCTCAAACAGAATTATCCAAATCCGTTCAACCCTAGTACAAAAATCGAATTTTCAGTTCCTGCAGACGGTAATGTTTCATTAAAAATTTATGATGTTAATGGCAAAATGATAGCAGTTATCCTGGATAACTTCAGGAACAAAGGCAGCTATTCAATAGACTTTAATGCTGCAAATCTATCAACAGGGATATATTTTTATGAACTGAAAGCTGAAGGTTATACAGAAACCAAAAAGATGATGCTGGTTAAATAGAAGAAAAGTTTCTCGTAAGATCAATTTGGTTTGATTTGAAATATTAACCTGATAAACAAAAGATGCCGGCAGTTAAAACTGCCGGCATCTTTTTCAGTGATTACAAATGTTTAAGCGTAGCCCCATTTTTTCTTATTGGCCTCGATCTCTTCAGGTGAAGGATTCTTTCTGATTGCAGTTACTTCAGTTGTGAAGTCTTCAGGCGGATGTTTTTCAAATACCTTTGCGTTTAATTCGGTATCTTCCGCAAATAGTGTTGGAACCTGTGAGTCTTCAAATATTGCCTGCCATGGACAAGCCGGCTCACAAGCCGCGCAATCTATACATTCACCCGGGTGAACGTATAACATGTTCTTTGAAAATTCTTCATCGTCAACCTTAAGTTCATATATGCAGTCAACCGGACAAACCTCGGCACATTCTGTATCTTTACAGTCAAGACATAATTTGGTAATTACCCACGTCATTTTTTATGTTCTCCTATTATAAGTATAAGTTGTTAATACAAATATATAAATAAATATATGATAAATAAACTGAAACTTTTGTGCTATATGATTTTTGTCGCTGAAAATTACCCCTGCAATGTACACAGGTATCCCGATTTTACAGTATAATGCTAAGGAATATTATTCCTTTTCCTGAGTACCCATTCGAGGGAAAAAAGCATTATTATCAAACCCAAAACGAATTTGTTTTCCCACAAATTAAACCTGTTTTGCCTTCTGAGTTCGGTTTCCTGGGTCCTGTTGTTTACTGTCTCCTTAATTACAGATTCAATTGTATTATATGCGCCTGTATTTATGACTTTCCCTCCGGTATTTTCAGAAAGTTCTCTCAAGTTCCCTGAGTTTGTTCTCGTTTCAATAAATTCAGTATTCAGAGAGTCAACGGAAAATCTCGACTTATCACTTGCATAATAACTGTTACCTAGCTCTGCGTCAGCTTCTGCGATATAGTCACCCGGTAAAAGAGGGGAAACGTTAGCGGAATATTTGTTTTCTTCAATAGTAAAATTAAGCTCGGCAATTTTCGTTCCGTCAGCTTTGGTTATCTTTCCTTTTACAGTTGCATTCCTGGTCGGTAAAAAATTTTCATCGTATACTTCCGCTAATATCCTGACCCTCTGCTTAAGATCAAAAATATCTTTAGCAGGGTATATCCTGAATTTGGTCTTCTTCTCTTTTTGCAAGGTCATGTTTATTGCCTCTATCAGAAAACTTTCAAGTGTTTTTTCTGCATCAGCAGATTGATTTAATCTCCACCGCCACAATCCGTATCCCAAAAATGCTGTGGATTTGTACTCCCCGGAAGTCCTTGTCATCATCACTGGTTCGCCGGTTGCTCTATCGGTTGCCAGTGTTACTGCACCCGGTTTCGGCAGTACGCCAGAAACATTTCTGAATATTTGTGCTGTCGATCCGAACTGGGGTAATTTCAGAAGCGGGTTATTATCTGAATTAACTATCTGAAGGCTGAATAATGACTCTGCCGATGATGGCCTGCTGAGAGTAAAAGGGATCAGTTCATCAAGTGAATTCAGCTTTTGGTAGTCTGTATTTTTACCCGCAAAGAACACAACCGGTGTTTTGAACATCCGTATATAATTGGTAATATCCTGTACTGTATTGGCAGCTGACTGGCTTGCAGGATAATTCAATAAGAATACAGCAGAAAGTTCTGCGAATGATCGCTGATCGATCGTGCCTTCGTAAAACTCACCGGGAGATTTTGAAGTACGGTAAGCAGTGTTATAATTACCTATCCTCTTCAGCACAGATCCTGCAAACTCATTATCATATCCGGGTCCCCCTGATATAACCATTATGTTAACTTTGTTATCGATATATGTAATATAGAAATCATAATAATTGTTTTTGTAGGTGAATTCATCTTCCTTATGTTCTGCCTGAACTCTGTATTTTATCTTTCCCGGCGTGTTTTCTGTAATATCAAAATCTGTTTCATAATTCTGCACCCCTGAATTGATATCCAAATTTTTGGATGAAATTACAGAACCCTCCCTTAATAATTCAACTTTAACCGTTCCGCCGGCATATTTGTAAATGTCAAGCAGAACTTTAACTTTTGCCGGAGTGTTTGTGAAAGCCTTTTCATTGTAAAGAGCTCCCGCAACAACAATGTCTTTTTGCCGGTTCGTATCGCCGATTACAACAGTAATAAACGGAGCCTGGAATTTCTTTGCCTCGTATAACGGGTTGCCCCCGGTATTAAATATCCCGTCAGAAATTATTGTCACTGAATTGAACATTCTTGACGGATACGCATTCTTAAGCGACTTTAGGGCTGCTTCAAGATCGGTCTCATACCCGGCAGAAATAAATGAATCAGCAGAATTAAGGGGAATTACGGAATTCGAGAAAGAGTATACTTTGAAATCGGAATTCAATATATTATTTTCTGAAAGAATTTTTTTTATTTCATCATCTTTAGCTGCACCCTGAAATGAAAGTGAGTTACTTCTTGAATTATCGATCAGTATAATATTCAGTTTGCTGCTGTCATTTTTTACAAGAGATGAGAGAACCGGCTCAATTAACAGGGTAAGAAGAAGAAAAATTGCGATAGCCTTAAGTGAGATCAGAAAATACTTTTTGGAATTGCTAAGAAATGATTTACGGTAAAAAAAATAAGAAATGCCGCCAGATAATATCAAAATGACCGTTAAAAAGAGGGGAGAGTAAGTTGAGGAAAAGCCTGGCATTAATTTGGGATTCGTTTATCAATTATACTGCAAAGACGGCAAAAGGTTTCAACTCCCCGGCTGTCTTTTTACATTTCAGAGTTTGATTTCTACGTAAATAGTCTTTTTCAATTCTTCTATCCAGTCAACAAGGATCTTCTGTTCTTTATACCGCTGGGCATACTGTTCAATTAAAGTATAATCATTTTGCAGCGTAGCAATGTGTTCCGGAAATCTTGCATTAACCATATACATATAGTAGCCGTAATACCTGTCATCACCTACTTTTACAGGGTCAGAAATGCCGCCATCGGGAAGGTCTCTGATTGCAATGATCTCAAGGCTATCCAGGTTGTTAATACTTATCTTGCCTAAGTATCCGCTATCTGCGGCCGACTTGGTTTCCTGCGAATAAAGTAATGCTGCCTGCCTGAACGTTTGTTCTTTGTTAAGGATCTTTTCCCTGAGATCTTTAAGAAAGCTGATTTCACTGAAATCCGCGGCTTCCAGCCTTGGGAATTTTACAAGGATATGCTGGGCAGTTATGAAATCACCTGATTTTTCATTCAGCTTAATGATATGGTATCCGAATTCTGTTTCAACGATATCAGAAACTTCTCCGGGCTGAAGCAAAAAGGCAGCATCTTCAAATTCCTTCACAAAAGACCCCTTTTTTGCTTTTCCTAATTTACCGCCCTGAATTGCTGATAGCGAATCATCTGAATTTCTTTTGGCAATCTCTGAAAAATCTGCACCGGCTTTTATACTGTCAAGCAGCTTTGAGATCTTTTCTTTTGCCATAAACTTTGAATCCTCGGTAATTTTAGGTATCCTGACGATCTGGAACAGGTCGAAAGTTTCAGGAACAGGCGGCAGGGAATCTTTCATGTCCTGGAAGAACTTCAGAACTTCAGGCCTGGTTACGGTAATGCCGTAACCGAACTTTTCCTGCTTTACTTTCTGGATCTTGATATTCTTCTCGATCTGCTCGCCAAGAAGTTTTTTGATCTTAGGTATTGTCATTCCATAAGCTTCTTCAACATTCTTTTCGGAGCCGAATTGTGCGACTATTTCGCTTATCCTTCCTTCAACCTGCTTATTTACATCATCCTGCTGAACTATTACACTATCCTGTTCAGCCTTAGCGAGCATCATTTTTTCTGTCAGCATATTTTGAAAAACCTGCTGTACAAGATCATTTGATATCTGCTGAATGCCGTTTTGGTTCATGTAATTATATAACTGGAAGTTAAGGTCTGATTGAAGGATAACATCGTTCCCGACTATTGCTATAATCTTATCACCCTCACCCTGTGAAAACACATTTACAGATGAAACTGCAGCAATTAATGAAATTGCTGCATATAATAATTTGATCTTCTTCAATATTTTTTCTGCGAGCCTGCTTTTATTACTTTCTGAATTTCCTGCTTTTGTTAGATCCTGATCATTTGTATGCTTCAGCCAAAACGTCATCATGAATTACAACCGGGTATTTTTGCCTCAAAGATTCAAGGTAAGATTTTTCAATATCCTTATACTTTAACTGCTGAAGCTCATTGGATATTTCAGGCTTAGCTTCTTCGAAAGGCTTTGGTACAGATTTACCTGTTGAATCAACTTTTGTATATTTCGTCTTATTTGACTCATAATAAGCTATTAGATCGGGATCTGAAAGTTTAACTTTAGACCATAATTCATCCTGATCTATCCTGAAAACCAAAAGTCCGTTTTCGTAGTCCGTAATATTTTCAATATACTCGTCATCTTTTTCAATGTTAGATTCTTTTGCCTTCTTATTAAGCAAAGGGCTTTCCGATGAAGATTTTATGATCGAAACAATAGTCTGTTCGGTAAGCGCCATTCTGGAAAAATCCCTGTTCACATTCATATGATTGATTATGTCGGATATTTTGACCTGTCCTCCTTCGTATGAAGCCAGAACGATTTCTTTATCCTGCGGGGTGAAAATGCTGTCCAGATTATAGTCCGAAATAGTTTTAACAGTATCAAATTTGCTCTTTAGGAAGTTTACACCCTCATTTATCAGTTTATAACCATATTTCTCCTTTAATGTTTCAACAAATTTTGTATAATTATCTTTATACTTGGTAGATTTCTTGTATTCATTCTTAATATTTTCATATTCTTTTTCCAGCGACCCGACTTTTTTCTCATCAAATTTTTTGACTATATGCCAGCCGTAGGGAGACCTAACGGGACCTGCAATTTCACCCACTCTCATAATAAAGGCAACTGAGTCTATCGGTTGGGCAAGTTTTCTTCTTTCAATATACCCGATATTTCCCTGGCTGATCTTTGAACCCTGATCTTCGGAAAACTGCTGAACCAGTCCCTCAAAGCTTTCTCCGTTTTTTGCCTTGTTGTAAACATCAAGTGCCCGCTGGTAAGTTGCCAATGAATCAATTACGTTGCCTACACTGTCTCGTTTATCCTGCAGAAGAATATGCGATATTTTTACTGATTCTATCCTTGGCTGTCTGTCTGTCAGTTTGATTATGTGAAGCCCGAACATGGTCCTTACAGGTTTCTTGGTAAATTCACCAACTTTCAAACTGTAAGCCGCATCTTCAAATTCAGGTACTGTCATTCCTCCCGTAAAATAATACAGGTCTCCATTATTGGATTTTACCGTTCTGTCCTGAGAGTATTCAAGCGCAACGGCTGCGAAATCTGCGCCATCCTTTAATTTCTGAATAACGGAATCTGCCTTCTGGTATGCTGCGACGGAATCCTGCGGGGGAGCGTTTTCAGGCAGAGTAATTAATATGTGTGATGCCCTGATCTCATCTTTACGCATGTCATAAAGCTTCTTCACTTCAGCATCAACTATCTCTTTATCAATTAAATATGTTGGTGAGTAATTCCTTTTATACTCTTCAACATCCTTCTGTATTTCCGGATTGTTCAAAAGGCTTCTCTCGCGGGCATCTTTAACTTTCAGCCTGAAATTGATGTATAAGTTCAAAAACTGTTTCTTATCATCAATTGACTTATTAGTTGCAGAATCGATGTTCCCGACTGTCTTTAAATACTGCTTTTCAAACTCTCCGAGAGTTATCTTTTCATTGCCAATTTCAACCAGCGACTTGTTCTTGTGACCACAATTTGTTGAAGAAAACGCTAAAATTGCAATAATTAATAGGATTCCAAACATTTGAAATGTCTTAAATTTATTCATAAAAATTTGTGGAATTGTTTAATTTTAATTAGATTATGCTCAATTTTAGCTATTATTAATATTAGTTTCAAGGCAAAGAAGACTCAAATCCTCATATAGATTTTAATTTTTTAAATTGTTATATTTGTAAGCTAAAATCATAATTTAAAGTTATATACAAGGGGTGCAATAATTTGATCAAAGTAACAATTCAGGATAACGAATCTATTGATAAGGTCCTAAAGAGATTCAAGAAGAAGTATGAAAAGGCAGGGGTATTGAAGGAAGTAAGAAAAAGAGGTTTTTTCGTTAAGCCTTCGATCAAAAAAAGAATGAAAAAAGCCAAAGCAATCAGAAGAAATAAGAGAACGCTTGCAGAAGAAACTGCAGCTTAATAAATTTTTATTTTTAAAGTTTTGCCCCATCCAGGATTCCATACTATTAGGATGGGTTTTTTATTTAAGCTATTTTTGATTGTTTTGAAACTGCAAACATATAACCGTTGTTCTAACTATTGAAATTACAGCAAAAAGGCTTACTAAAGCCATATATCAGTAAATCAAAAATAAGCAGGCGAGTTAAAAAGCTTGCCTCTAAAATAAGCAGAGATTACCGCAGCAAAAACAAAAACGGTGTCCCAATTTTCATCGGAGTATTAAACGGTTCTTTTATTTTTATCAGCGATCTTGTCAGAGAGCTTATCATAGATGTTGAAATTGATTTCCTTAAGCTCTCAAGTTACGGCGATAGCAAGATATCTTCGGGAGATGTCAAAATGCTCAAAGAACTCAATTGCACAATTGAAGGCAGGGATATTATCGTAGTAGAGGATATTGTTGATTCAGGATTATCATTAAAATATATTAAGGATCTGATTTTAATGCATAATCCCGCTTCGCTTGAGTTTGCTGCCCTGTTATATAAAAAGGGATTGAGCAATCTTGATTTTGATGTAAAATATATTGGTTTCAAAATACCGAATAAGTTTGTTGTTGGTTATGGCTTGGATTATGCTCAGAAGTACAGAAATTTAAAAGAAATTTGCATTTTAAAAAATTAACTAATTAGATGCCGGAAGATTTTCAAAATAACAGTTCTTCAAACCCTAAACCACCCAAGAGAAGAAAAAATGAAGAGTTCAACTGGAACAGGGTATTTAAAGTAGTGCTCGGCTGGAGCGCTATCTTATTTGGCTTTTTCCTGATAATGATATGGTCCAAGTCTGGCGATGGCGGAGAAGTTGAAATAGGTTTTGACCAGTACCAGAGGCTTCTTAATGAAAACAAAATTAAAGAAGCTGTTGTAAAAAAACTAGATAACACATTTACGTTCCACGGCGTTTTGAAAACGCCTGAACCCGTTAATGTAGGCTCAAGGCAGGTTACGACCGAAAAAATTGCAGTATTACTTCCGTACACAAATATTGATGACGCAGTAATAAAAGGGTGGAATGAAAAAAGTATAGCTTTCAAAATTGAAAAAGAAGATACAAGCTGGATCGGCCCGCTTATCGGCGCGCTTCCGTGGATACTTATTATTGTTTTCTGGATCGTAATCATGAGGCGCATGCAGGGACAGGGCGGAGGTACAAAGGGTATTTTTTCATTCGGAAAGTCAAAAGCTAAATTGCTTACCGAAAACCAGCTACGCGTAACTTTTAAGGATGTTGCCGGCGCTGATGAAGCCAAATATGAACTTGAAGAGATTATTGAATTTTTAAGGGAACCCACCAAATTCCAGAGACTCGGCGGAAAGATACCAAGAGGCGTATTATTGCTGGGACCTCCCGGAACAGGAAAGACGTTGCTTGCCAGGGCTGTTGCCGGAGAGGCAGGTGTTCCGTTTTTTTCTATCAGCGGCGCTGATTTTGTAGAAATGTTCGTAGGGGTTGGTGCTTCAAGAGTGCGTGACCTGTTTGAAAAAGGCAAGAAAAGCGCTCCGTGCATTATTTTTATTGATGAGATTGATGCAGTAGGCCGCCATCGCGGTGCCGGACTCGGCGGGGGACATGATGAAAGAGAACTGACCCTGAACCAGCTGCTGGTTGAAATGGACGGCTTCGAACAGAATGCCGGGGTTATAATTATTGCTGCTACAAACAGGCCGGATGTACTTGATCCCGCTTTGCTCAGGCCGGGCAGATTTGACAGACAGGTTGTAGTTGACAGGCCCGATGTAAAAGGACGCG
>JANWKI010000126.1 GCA_025451455.1 Ignavibacteria bacterium | reverse complement strand
GTAACCGCCGAGCCGCCTATTGTGCCTTTAAAGCTCTTAAACCAGCTTTTATCTCCGGAATAAGATTGTGAAAGAAACAACAAACCAAGCAAAACAATATATAGTACTCTTTTCATTCTATGGGGTATCTTTATAGTTAAATGTCTCTTACAATTAACAAAATTATAAATATTGTACGGCAAAAACAATCTTAAAGTTCCTAATATTACAGTAAATTAAGCTGAATTGACCCGGTCAATACAAAAAGAATAGACTTTGCAGTTGAAGGCTTTTCGTTTAATTTTGTCAAAGCGATCATTCCAAAAAACTTAAATCAAATCAAAATGGGAATTAACGAAGCATTTATTGCTGAACTTAAACAGGAAGGTGCATCCACAAGAAAAATACTGGAACGTGTACCAATGGATAAACCTGACTGGAAGCCGCACGAAAAATCAACAAAACTCGGTAACCTTGCACTTCATGTAGCAGAGCTGCCGGGATGGGTGCCGGTATCGCTTGACCAGGATGAACTGGACTTTGCAACTTTTGAATACAAGCCTGTAATACCCAAGAACACAGAAGAACTGCTTGCCGTACATGATAAGAACATCGAAAAAGCTCTGAAGTGCCTTGAAAATGCCAGTGACGGAAAATTCATGGAAAACTGGACAATGAGGATGGGTGAGAAGGTATATTTCACGATGCCAAAAGCATCTGTCGTGCGGTCATTTTCATATAACCATTTGTATCATCACCGGGCCCAATTGGGAGTATATTTAAGATTACTTGATATTCCATTACCCGGATTGTACGGCCCGACTGCGGATGAACAGAATATGTAAACTTGAAAATTCTAAACCTTTCGGGACTTTTTATCTTGACGGGTTAAAATTAAAAAACCAAGTTAGCCACAAATTTCACTAATTCACACGAATGTCATCAAATGAGTTATTATTTAAAGAAGAATCATACAGCATTATTGGCTGCTGCATAGATGTTTATAATGAATTGGGCAAAGGTTTTCTTGAAGTAATCTATAAGGATGCCTTAGAATATGAATTCAGGATAAGAAATATTCCATTTTCCAGAGAACGAGTATTTGACGTGAAATATAAAGGGATAGTCTTACCACGAAAATATAATGCAGATTTCGTTTTATATGAAAAAATCGTTCTGGAAGTTAAACATATGTCAGGCATTTCTAATGATAACATTAAACAAACATTGAATTACTTAAAAGTAACTGGTCTTAAATTGGGAATATTAGCCAATTTTGGGGAAGGTTCTTTTAATTCAAAAAGAATTATTTTTTAATTCGTGTGAATTTGTGAAATTAGTGGCAAGAGATTTTTCAAAACTGACAGGATCAATACTTGAACATACGCGAAGAAATACTAAAAGAGCATTCCAGAAGGCAGATGCTGAAAATTACCGGCTGGATAGGAGATGACCCCAAGAGGTTCGGTCAACTTCTTGATATTTTTCTGCATGATGAGTATCGTGTAGTGCAAAGGAGCGCCATGGTCCTGGGTTATACCGCCGAAAAATATCCTGAAATGGTGAAGCCCTTCCTTCCGAAGCTTGTACACAGGCTTTATGACAGCGATATCCATGTTGCAGTGAAAAGAAATGTTGTAAGGATACTGCAATTTATACCAATACCAGAGAAACTTCAGGCAAAGGTCATGAACAAATGCTTTGAGTATTTAAGTGACCCAAATGAAACCGTAGCCGTAAGGTGTTTTTCTATGACTGTACTTGTAAAACTTGCCGAAAAATATCCTGAGATCAAAAATGAAGTTTCTGCTTCAATAAACATATCTGTCAAAAATTCAACACCGGGTTACCGGGCAAGAGCGAAAAAAGAACTTAAGCAGCTTGAAAAATTACCTGCAAATTGAGTGTTAACTGATAAAATTTACTATTTCTTTTGCAATATAACTTGAAAGTGCAATTCCCATTCCGTTACAGCTGATTGCAGCTATTACATCATTATCAGTAACTTTTATATCAGGCAGCTTATCTACGGTAAATCCCATTATTCCCGTCCACATATCTTCGATCTCATAATTTGTGCCCGGAAGGATCATGCTCTCGAGTTTTGAGACCAGGTCATCAATGATACTTTGATTGAATGCAAATTCCTCAGTCTCTTCTCCTTTGAAATCAAGATTCCTGCCGCCCCCGAATATTACTCTTTCACCGTAATTCCTGAAATAGTAATATCCTTCATCATAATGAAAAATGCCTTTGAACTTCAATCCGGTTATTGGTTTAATCACAATGACCTGTCCCCTTCCGGGTGTTACGATCATTTCCGGAAAAAGTTTTCGTGTGAATGCATTTGTACAGGCAATCACAGTTTCTGCTTTGAAAATAACTTCCTCATCCATATATTGATGCTTCACAATGACCTGTGATTTTTTAAAGTCTTTTACTTCGGCACCGTTAATTATCTGTATCCCGAGGAACTGGGCATATTTTATCAGGGTTTTCATCATCAATCCGGTATCTATCTGCGCTTCAAACGGACTGAATACCATTGACCGGATCTTATCGCTGTTAAATCCAAATTTACGGATATCCTCATTTCTCAGTTCAAAAGCATTCACGCCGAAGATACCCTGCAGCAAAGAATTCACATATTCAATTTTTTCAATTGCTGACCCGGCTTTCTCATCAATGAGCTCATAACCGCCGTAACTCAAATAGCCCATTTTGTTTTCATCGATCCGCTGTTTAAGCAGGTTAATTCCCAGCCAGCGTTTTTCTACAAGCTTAATGGCGTTTTCTTCGCCTTTTAAGGCAATATCAGCAAGAATTTCCGTCAGGCTGCCAAAACATAAAAATCCGGCATTTTTTGTACTTGCCCCGGTCGGGAAGATCCCTCTCTCAAGCACCAGGATATCTTTCTTCGGGAACCTTTCCTTGATCTCACATGCTGTTGAGAGTCCAAGTATTCCGCTGCCAACAATTACAATATCGTAATCCAGAAATGAATTCTTTTCCCAAAATGAAAGCATTATCTAATTAAATTCCTCATCATTTTCTATCTTATCTTTTTTTCTTCGTTTCTCCAGTTCATCATCTTCTTCTGCCTGTTTGGAGCGGTATGTCATTTCCATACTGCTGTTAAAAACTTTCAGCTTATCATAGGTATCCATAATATAAACAGTCCCGTTTGGTGCCACTGCAAGCTTTTCTTCTTCATTAAGCACTCCGCCTTCCTTGATATCCTTCAGCAGGGTTTCAAAATTAAATGTGCTGATGTTAAGCCTGATAAGATTAAAATTTGACTCTTCGGTTCTGCCAAGTACGTAAAGATTTCCTTCATTATCCATTCCCGGTTTACAGTCCTTATAGTTCAGCGGAATATACTTTGACCAAAGTTTTGTTCCATCCTTATCAAATTTCACCAGTACTCCGTCAGATGAGCTCCTGTCTATCATATATAAATAACCATCCCACCCGATACTAAGCCCGGTCAAATCAGAATCAATACGTTTGGGAAAGCTTTTTACTTCTTTTGCATATGGTGCCCACTCGCTGTCGGTTTCGGGAACCCTGTTGCCTATGCCTGTGGAAAATAATCCGAATTTTTTACCCGTCCAAAGCTCAATTCTTTTCCCTTTACTGTCAAACCTTACAATTTCATTATTTATCAGCGCAAGTATAGAATCATCAGTATCAGAAACAAGTGAAGTGCAGCCCATCAGATTAAACGCATAGGGATCTTCATCAGTAACAGGCCTTCCGTTAATTTTACCTATAGTACTGCCGTCTGCTGAGGATAGTTTAAGCAGAGAATGTTTTTGTTCATTCCATAAATACAGGTTTCCGTCATTTGTTACGGTCAAACCGGTTTTCTCATATTTGAATTTAAGATCTCTTCTTATCCATCTTGTTTTCAGTTCTGGTGAAAGCGACCAGACCATAAAATCCTCATCATTTTCAACTGCCGATGCAATGTACAAATTGCCTTCCTTATCTATGCAAATATCGGGAAGATAATACCACTTTGGAATTACATCAGGGGAGCCTTTGCTTTCCGCTACTTCATCAAGAATCATATACCATCTTTCGACAGACTTTGCCGGGTGCAGACGGAACCACAGGTCATCGGGAAGATATATTTCTGAATCGCAGAATTTACAGGTTATCATCCTGTCGCTTCCGTCAATTTCCAGATTACCGGCGCATGAGGGACATGTGAAAAGGACAGGTTTGGCAGATGCAGGCAATTCGCTCTTCTTTTCATTTACCGAAAGCTGGTTATCATCTTCACCTACGAGATACTTTACAAACGGAAACGATTTTACAACAATTTCCGAAGCCTTTCTGACAAATATCCCCTCACCGCATTTTGAACATTTTATATGTTTCTGAAGTGAATACTCTTCAATTTTTGATATATCAATGCCGGTCTTGCACTTGCCGCATCTGGGCTCCTGCCTTCCGTACATCAGGCCATAGTTATACTCTCCCCGCATAATGGTTGAATTCTGTCCTTCTCCGGGCTTGAATTTCGGGGCTTCATTCACAGTATCCTCAAGCAGTCCGGCCCATGTTTCCTGCGAAAACGTATTTATTTTATTGCATGATGAGCATAGAATATCCTCAGTAAAGGCATTGAGCATCAGCGGGGTGCTGCAATGTTTACAGGTTGTTTTTAATTCAATACAAATGCCTATCATAATTTTCCTTTTACTGTAATTTCACACAAATATTCCTGGCCTCTGTAAAAAATCTAAGTGCTTCTATTCCGCCTTCACGGCCAACACCGGAGGATCTCATTCCTCCAAACGGTGTCCTCAGGTCACGCACCATCCAGCAATTTATCCATACAATACCTGTCTGGATTTTTGCAGCAACTCTGTGCGCGCGTGAGAGATTTTCTGTCCATATAATTGAAGCCAGTCCATATTCTGTGCTGTTAGCCATCTTAAGCACTTCTTCTTCTGTTTCAAACGGTATTAAAGTAACAACCGGGCCGAATATCTCTTCCAGATTTGTTCTGCAATTATAAGGCAAGCCTTCAATAATTGTCGGCTCAATGAACCAGCCGTTTTTACATCTTCCCTCGAGCTCAACCCTGTTTCCGCCGCAGAGAACTGTACCGCCTTCTTCCTTAGCAAGCTGTATGTATGATAATATCTTTTCCATATGTTCTTTGGATACAATAGCTCCCTGATCTGTATTAGCCTGAAGCGGATCGCCTATTTTCAGTTTTTTAGTTTTGGCAGTAAAATCCTTTTTAAACTTTTCATAGATCGGCTTTTCTATAAATATCCTCGAACCGCACAGGCAAATTTCACCCTGATTCCTGAAAGATGAGAGAACAGTTGTTTCAAGCATTTGTTCATAATTGCAGTCAGCAAATATTATGTTGGGATTTTTTCCGCCCAGCTCAAGCGAAAGCTTTTTAAACATCGGGGCTGCAATAGAGGCAATATCGGCGCCCGTCTTTGTCCCTCCTGTAAAAGTAATAGCTTTAATTTTGGGGTGGGATGAAATAGCTTTTCCGGTTTTATGCCCGTATCCATGAACAATGTTCAGTACACCTTTAGGCAGTCCGGCCTCTATACAAATTTCTGAAAGCATATATGCTGTAACAGGCGTGATCTCCGAAGGTTTTGCAACTACGCAATTTCCGGTTATGAGCGCAGGGGCGATTTTCCACGTGAAAAGGTATAAAGGAAGATTCCAAGGTGATATCGCTCCAACTACACCGATAGGGTTGCGAAGAGTATAATTAATCGCCTTATCTTCCATTGAATGTGATTCACTCGAAAACCCGTGAATAGCCGATGCAAAAAATTCAAAATTCCGGATTGCCCTTGGTATATCAACTGTTTTGGCAAGTGCAAGCGGTTTGCCGTTATCAACACACTCGGCACGCGCAAACTCACCGATATCTCTTTGGATAAGTGAGGCGATTTTCATAATAATGGCAGAACGTTCTTCAACAGGAGTGTTAGACCATTTTGGAAAGGCTTTTTCAGCAGCTTTAACGGCAAGCTCTATATCGCGCTCGTCTGAATCGGGAGTGATATCATATGGTGTGCCTTCAGACGGGTCATAATTATCAAAAAACTGTCCCGAGACAGCTTCAACAAGCTCACCATTAATATAATTTTTTACCACAGGTTCCCGGTTTCATTTATTTTACCAAATGTATTTTTTCTATATATAGAAAAATTTAATCTACCTGACATATTACTATTTCACTATTTCGCAATTTCACCATTTTAACCGTCTCCGCAGCAGCTTAAAACAACATTTTTGCAGTTTGGACATTGTAAATGACTATGTACCCAAATTAGCTCAACGATATTTTGGCAATACGGACATGTTTGAAGTCTTTCCAATTGGTTTTGTATCTTTTTCTCATTATTCTGTTCATTGGGACTTTGTTTATTATCATCTTTTCCTGTCATTGCTAATTGAAAATTTTTAATTGATAATTTCCGTCTCAGACTTCTTCCATTAATGACCTTATAGCCGTAAACTTCCCGTCAAATTTTTCCCTGTGCTCATTTTGCAATAGAGCTGCATGCTCTATCTGGTATCGTTCATAGTCTTCAACATTATCACACTCGTACTGGATAACATAAGTTGAACCTTCTTCAGGTTCCGGCGAAAGCATCCGGTGCATGCTGTAATTCTTAAAGCATTTGGTTGCAATAACATCAGGAATGTGCACAGCTGTGATCCAGTCCACCCACTGGTCATGAATGTCATCATCTACATTTATTGTAACGTTATATACTAGCATAGTTTATTATTATATATAGTTTTAATTTAATTAATAGCCACTAATTTCACCAATGAACACGAATTAGAAAATTATTCATTTTGATTTCAAAGCCAATATGGCGGGTAAAATATATACCACTTATTGTTTATTTTTTGAGTCTTAAAAGAATACTCCTTTAAAGATTCATTATAAAAACATCCAGTCACGGGTTTTTCTGAATATACAATTACAAACGATTTATTGATAAAATACCCAATTCTAGAGCTATCCAGGAAAATCCAGTTACTTTCAATTTTCTCAACAGCTTCTAAAAGTTTATGTTTTTCAAATTCATTCAATGTGTTTCCATTATCTTCTACACTTTTATTAGATATTTTGATGCTGGAATTTTTGTTTATCAGAATATTCTTAATTTCCATCAATTCAGAATCATGATAAGAAATATACAAATTTACTGAAGTTTTCGAGATAAAAGGTAACATAAAAAAATTTGTTAAAATGCTTCCAAGTAATACTGTTGCGATAACATATTTATTGACTTTGGTTATGCTGCTATCAGCAAAAATAAATAAAATGACAACAAAAATTAAAATTAGTGAACCAATAATCAGCGCATAGGTTAACCAGTGGTTAATTTCATAAATAATCTGACAACCTATGGCAATTAAGATTAAAAAAAATAAAACAATAAATTTTTTCTTCAATAGCTCATTCAATACAATTCGTGGAAATTAGTGAAATTCGTGGCTAAGCTTATAAAATTTGTGGCTAATGCTTATTTACAAACAATTAAGCCTTCCGCCGTCAACGGGAAGGTTTATTCCGTTAATATAGCCTGCCAGCGGTGAAGCAAGAAATGCTGCAGCATATGCAGGCTCTTCGGGTTCAGCAAATCTGCCAGCGGGAATTTCACTCAGCCACATTTCACTGATCTCATCAATTGACTTTCCGCTTTCCTTCGAGCGCGCTTCAAATATCGAATTTAATCTCTCGGTTTTAGTAGCGCCCGGAAGTATGTTGTTTACTGTGATCCCGTATGGAGCAAGTTCAAACGAAAGCGTTTTTGACCAGCTTGCAACCGCTGCACGAATGGTGTTCGAAACCCCGAGATTCTTAATTGGCTGCTTCACTGATGTTGAGATAATATTTATTATCCTGCCGTACTTTTCTCTTTTCATACCTTCTACTAATGCCTGTACCATTATTTGATTGCATATTAAATGATTCCTGAAAGTATTTTCAAATTCAGATGTATCAGCTTTATGGATATCCCCGCCTTTGGGTCCGCCGGTATTATTTACAAGAATATGTACCGGAGGATTTTCTGAGGCGAAATTTTTCATCTTTTGCCGAAGTATCTCAGGTTCGTTGAAATCCGCAACAATAAAGTTATGATTCTGATTTTTGGCTGCCGGCATTTCCCGCAATACGCTGCGGAGCGATACTTCGTTTCTTGCAACCAGCACAACATTTGCCCCTGATGCAGCAAACTGAATAGCTATCGCCCTGCCAATACCCTGTGTGCTTCCGCAAACAACTGCATTTTTTCCTGTCAGATCAATTTTCATTTTTTGCCACTAATTTTCACGAATTAAAAAAAAATCTATTTTGCTGATAAATCGCTGTAATTAAAACTTAGCTCTTTGATAAGTTCTGCCGGTAGTTTTGGCAGTTCTGATCTTGGAATAAGGTACGTTGGTAAATCAAAAAGGTCTTTGAATATCCTGTGCTTATCTACTGTAGCCATAAGATACTGATGACCGGATGAGCCTCCTGTGCCTATCTTCGAACCGATCATTCTGTGAACCATAAGAGCATGCCTGTACCGCCATGTGGTGAAGAGTTCATCAACTTCCACAAGCAGGTTCAGGAACATAAACGGCATATGAAGAATAGGTTCATCCCTGTAAAGATTTATGAAAATTGCAGCAAGCATGGACTTACTCGATAAATGCCTTGTACCTTCTTTAATTAGGGTATTATGTTTTTCTTCATCAAAGAGTGCTGCAAAATTTTCTTTAGTCAGCTCAATATTTTTCAGCTGGAATTCCCTTTTCTTTTCGGTCAGCGTTTTGTTATTCATAACAATTTCTTTATCATGCTTCATCATCTTATCAACTGCTTCTTTATAGCTGTTCCAGAAATTGAAGTTCTGTGAGTTTAAAAAAGGAGTGCGTTCCAGCCATTTTTCAACAAGCTCAAACAGCGATGGCTGCCCAACGGTTTCCATGATAAGCT
>JANWKI010000125.1 GCA_025451455.1 Ignavibacteria bacterium | reverse complement strand
AACATCAGAACTTTTATTTGGAATACAGGAGTGATTAACCAGGACTTGAGAACAAATAATACTCCGGGGTTTGAATGGCCAAAGGGTACCGGTAAATCCGCCTGTTATTCCGCGGGGCTTACAATAGCAGGTTATGTAAATAATGAATTACGAATGGGAGTTGCATCTTATAACGGCGAGTACAGGCCCGGCTATAGCACTAACGGTCAGTATTTTACTGATTCAAGATTCAGGCATTTTAAAGTCAAACGCGGAGATAATTATATAACTAACCCTGACTGGTTAAATTGGGGTCTTATGGTTCCCTTTGGCGCACCGTATATAGATGTAAATAACAACGGTGGATATGATTATCTTGTAGATACACCCGGAGTAAGGTCAGCATCTGAAACAGTCTTTATTTGCATGACTGACGGAGACTCACTGATGCATACTTCCTCAGAAGGCTTTGGAGGCGGGACAAAACCGTTATATGCAGAAGTCCATTTAACTGTATGGTGCTATGATAATCCGGGATATCAGGATATGCAGTTCCTGAAATGGACTGTCATAAATAAAAATACTCAATTATGGGATAGCACAATATTTACAATTGTATGTGACCCTGATCTTGGCGATAATACAGATGATTACATTGGCTGTGATTCTTCAAGGAACCTGGGATATTGCTATAACGCAGATAACGTAGATGGTACCGGTACTGGTGTGACATATGGACCGAATCCGCCTGCATTTGGAATTGTTTACTTAAACTGCGCAAATTCAAATTCAAACCTTTCATCAATTAATTATTTTACAGGTACAGGATCGCCAGGGCCGCCATGCGAGAAGGATCCTTCCACTTCAGCAGAAAGTTACAGGTATATGAAAGGATTGAAAAATGACGGTACACCGTGGGTCAACATATTAACAAATCAGATAACCAAATTCTGTTATCCGGGTGACCCTGAAACCATTTCCGGGTGGACTGAATATGCAGGCAGAATTGGAAACTGCGGAGGCTCGTTAACAGGAACCTCTCAGATACCTGCACCCCCGGGCGACAGAAGATTTTTGTTAAGTTACAAACCCGTGAATCAAACTATGAATCCGGGTGATACACAAGTAATTATGGCAGCTCAATTAATTGCAAGGGGAATCAATCATAGAAACGCAGTAACCCTGCTTAAACAGCTTACAGATGTCGCAAAAAATCTCTGCCAGAACGGATTTGTGATTGGGATTAACCCAATTTCTACAGAAGTGCCCGGTAATTACAGCTTATCCCAGAATTACCCGAATCCGTTCAACCCAGTAACTAAAATCAGGTTTGCAATTCCACAAGTAGAGACGTCCCGGCGGGACGACTTATTAAAAATTTATGATGCCCTCGGAAGGGAAATTGCAACTCTTGTCAACGAACAGCTTAATCCCGGAACTTATGAAGTCAACTGGGATGCATCAAACTTCCCAAGCGGTGTTTATTACTTCCGGCTTACAACCGGTGAATACACAAATTCAAAAAAGATGGTATTAATAAAGTAAAATTATGAAAACAATATGCTGTTTATTATTTACAATTTCCCTTCATGTTACACTAATAAATGCTCAAAATTCAGGGTGGCTTGCTCAATCATCCGGGGTAAACACTGATCTTTATTCTGTTCATTTTGAAGATGCTTCTACCGGCTGGGTTTGCGGCTCCGGGGGAGTCATATTGAAGACAACAAGCGGCGGAAATCAGTGGCTCCAGCAATCATCAGGGGGGAATCTTCCGCTCAGAGCAATTTTCTTTACCTCGCTATCTACCGGATGGTGCGCAGGAGATAACGGCAGAGTCCTTAAAACTACAAACAGCGGGGCGAACTGGTCAGTTCAAACTTCCGGGATTACCGAAGCTATAAGATGTTTGTATTTTCTCAATTCCACTACCGGTTATGCTGCGGGCGGGCAGGGCAAAATTATCAAAACTACAAACGAGGGCGCAACCTGGGTAAGCCAAACAAGCGGTGTGACAAGTGACATCAATTCAATAATGTTCACTGATAACAATACCGGCTGGGCAACAGGCAATTCCGGAAAGATACTGAAAACAACTAATGCCGGAAGCCAGTGGGTCATTAGTATAGATCATGGAATGATCTCAGATTATTACGGACTGTTTTTCACCACTCCGCTAACAGGCAGCTTTATCGGCAGATACCTTGACCCGAACAATATTCCGTTTGTTTATTACTATAAAACATATAACGGTGGACTTTGGTGGGAGTATCAGGCAAGTTACAGTAAAAAAATATTAAGGTCAGTTTTCTATTCGGATTCTGTGCATGGATGGTCAGCAGGTGATTCAGGGGCGGTTTACGGCACATACGATAAAGGCATAACATGGATTGAACAAAACAGCAGAACATTTAACGATCTGAATTCCTTATACTTTGTAAATAATAGTTTAGGTTATTCTGTTGGCAAAAACGGAACGATCATAAAGACATTTCATGCAGGTTACAGGGATACAGTAATAACCAGCAGGAGAGATCTTGGTGTAATACCGCTGGTTGAAAATGTTAACCAGCTTATAAATGCAAAGTACAGGGTACAGTTCAAGTCTCCCGATACAACTTATAATGTCCTCAGGTCATTTAATAACGGAATTAGCTTCGATACGATAATATCAAATGTAACACTCGCTGATACAGGCAGGTATTTTGACGGAATGCTGCTAAGAGTTAAGAAGATAAAATTCTCTATCGGTCTTCCTGCCGGACAGTATCCCGGCAATGCCGGAGTTGTAAAAGACCCGGTTCTTCCAATGGATTCAATTCAGACAAGGTTTTACGGATGGGATTATTTCCCTGTTCAAAACAGGTATTTAACAGGCAGTTTATATAAACCCGGTTACAGGGAATGGCAATCTGCTTCAATGAGTATCTCATATCCAACCAGGCTTAATTACGTAGCTCTCCGCTCATTATTAAACCCTGAAGACCTTAGGAAAGTTAAGATTGTTTTTACAGGCTATGGCAATGGGCAAACAGCATACAGGTATTTATCTTTGTCTCCTACAAATTATCTATTTCAGGATATGCGCGAGGTTCCGATTAAGGTTTATGAAATCGATGAAACTGACGGTACACCCCAGCCAAGGCAGCTGAACTGCGGATTCCTTGAATTTCCCGGGGCATCGCAGGATAACAAATGGGAGCCTACTACTGATACCAGTAAGGAAGTATTGTATATTTTCGGCTCAAATTACAACCCTGTTCCGGGAACGCCGTATACAACAAATAACCTTCTTGTTCAGCAGGCAACATTTGATATAATGTATGTCTGGGCACCAAGGAAGATATCCGCTAATTCAAATTACACATTAAATGATGAGTTCATTATCCATCCATATACTGTTACCAGGCCTGAAATTGCACCCGGTTACCCTTTGTATTATGAATTTCAAACATCATCAGTTATAGGAATTGAACCTATCAACAGTATTGTACCCGAATCATACAGCTTACAGCAAAACTATCCGAATCCGTTTAACCCAAACACGATTATCAGATTCAATATTAAAGATTCAAGATTTACAACACTGAAAGTCTTCGATATTCTCGGCAGAGAAATTGCAACTCTTTTGAACGAACAGTTAATACCTGGAACGTATGAAGTAAATTGGGACGGCACGAACTACCCAAGTGGCATTTACTTCTGCAGGCTTTATAACGAGGACTATTCTTACACAATTAAAATGGTACTCGTAAAATGAAAACATTATACTTAATTTTATTGCTATTCATACTAAATGCCTCTTTGAATTCTCAGTTTATCAGGCAGCAGATAAGCTTGGAAGGTAATAATATCAGAACATTTATTTGGAATACAGGTGTATTTAACCAGGATTTGAGAACAGTGAATACTCCTGGGTTTGAATGGCCAAAGGGTACAGGTAAAGCTGCCTGTTATACTGCAGGGCTTTGCATAGGGGGATATGTAAATAATGAATTACGCCTGGGGACAGCTTCTTACTCCGGAGAGTTCAGGCCAGGGTATTGCAGCAACGGGCAATTCTTTACAGATTCAAGATTTAAACATTTTAAAGTTAAGCGAGGAGATAACTATATAACAAATCCTGACTGGCTTAACTGGGGCTTGATGGTTCCCTTTGGGGCACCGTATGTCGATGTAAATAACAACGGCGGCTATGATTATTTTGTGGATACACCGGGAGTAAGGTCATCATCTGAGACAGTTTTTATTTGCATTACTGATGGAGATTCCCTTAGGCATACTTCCTCAGAAGGATTTTCCGGAGGTACTAAACCTCTGTATTCTGAAGTACATTTAACAGCGTGGTGTTATGACTTAACCGGGTTAACAAATGTTCAGTTTATCCGGTGGGAAATTATTAACAGGAGCAATTCAAGATGGGATAGCGTATATTTTTCTTTAACCTCTGATGTTGATCTGGGTGATGCAAACGATGATTACACAGGCTGTGATACTACAAGAAACTTATTGTATTGTTATAACGGAGATAACACTGATGGTACCGGTACCGGTGTGTCTTACGGATCGAATCCACCTGCATTTGGCTACATTTTATTAAAAGGAGCAGTAAGAAAAGACGTATTACCGTATATTAATTTGAATGCTGCTACTTTGAGGGTCTGGCATAAAAGCGTATCATTCTGTGACCGGGACCCGAACACCCCGAACGAATCATATAATATGTTTAAAGGACTGAAAAACGACGGAACATCATGGGTTATTCCGTTTACAAGTCCGCCAGTTAGAACTAAGTTTACTTATTCAGGTGACCCGGAAACAATCATGGGATGGACGGAATATACAGGAAGAATACAAAATTGTTATGATTCATTAACCGGTCAATTAATTTCCCCCAGTCCTCCCGGAGACAGAAGAATGATGCTCTCCAGCGGGTCAAGCCAACTCAGAATGAATACCGGTGATACACAGGTCATATGTATAGCACAACTGATTGTAAGAGGCAGCAGCAACTTAAATTCAGTGACACTACTTAAGCAGCTTGCTGGATATGTTATTAACTATTACAATGAAAACATAATCGGGATTCAGCCAATCTCGATAGAAGTGCCCGGTAATTATAGCTTATCCCAGAATTACCCGAATCCGTTTAACCCAAACACGATTATCAGATTTAATATTAGAGATTCAAGATTAACAACACTGAGAGTCTTTGATGCCCTCGGCGGGGAAATTGCAACTCTTGTCAATGAACAGCTTAATCCCGGAACTTATGAAATCAATTGGGACGGCACGAACTACCCAAGCGGAATTTACTTCTGCAGGCTTGAAAGCAAAGATTATTCTTACACAATTAAAATGGTACTCGTTAAATGAAATCAATATGCTTGATATTATTACAGATCCTGTTAATTACATCAATAAATTCTCAGGTTATTAGTCAGCAGGTAAGCTTAGAAGGCAATAACATAAGAAGTTTTATTTGTAACTCCGGGATATTTGATCAGGATTTGCGTACTAATAATACTCCTGGGTTCGAGTGGCCAAAGGGTACAGGTAAAACTGCATGTTTTACGGCCGGACTTACCATTGCAGGTTATGTAAATAATGAATTGCGAATGGGGGCTGCTTCTTATTACGGAGAGTACAGTCCCGGCTATAGCACTAACGGGCAGTTCTTTACTGATTCAAGATTCAGGCATTTTAAGGTCAAACGCGGAGATAATTATATAAATAACCCTGACTGGTTAAATTGGGGTCTTATGGTTCCCTTTGGGGCACCGTTTATTGATGTAAACAACAACGGAAGCTATGATTATTTTGTTGATACACCGGGCGTAAGGTCAGCATCTGAAACAGTCTTTATTTGCATTACTGATGGAGATTCTCTGAGGCATACTTCCTCAGAAGGATTTGGAGGAGGGACAAAACCGTTGTATGCAGAAGTACATTTAACGGCATGGTGCTATGATAATCCGGGATACCAGGATATGCAATTTCTAAAATGGTTAATTATCAATAAAAACACTCAGGCATGGGATAGCACAATTTTTTCGATTGTAACTGACTCCGATTTAGGTGATCCAACAGAGGATTATATGGGTTATGATACGTTGAGAGATTTAGGATATTGTTATAATGCTGATAACATAGATGGCACCGGTACCGGTGTGTCTTACGGACCGAATCCGCCTGCTTTTGGAATTGTATATTTACACTGTGCAAATCCAAATTCAAGGCTTTCATCATTTGTTTATTTTGCACGTACTGGAGGACCGGGGCCGCCATGCGAGAATGATCCTTTCAATTCAGCAGAAAGTTACATGTACATGAAAGGATTGAAAAAGGACGGGACTCCGTGGATTAATATTTTGACAAATCAGATAACTAAATTCTGTTATCCGGGTGATCCGGAAACTAATTCCGGGTGGACAGAATATGCAGGCAGAATTGAAAACTGCGGGGGTTCTTTAGAAGGACCGCATAGAATTCCCACACCTTCCGGCGATAGAAGACTTGTATTAAGTTACAAACCTGTGAATCAAACTATGAATCCGGGTGATACACAAGTAGTTATGGCAGCTCAATTAATTGCAAGGGGAATCAATCATAAAAACTCAGTAACCCTGCTTAAACAGCTTACAGATGTTGCAAAAAATCTCTGCCAGAACGGATTTGTGATTGGAATTACTCCTATATCAACAGAAATTCCACAAGAATTTAGTTTACAGCAGAATTACCCGAATCCATTTAACCCAAACACGATTATCAGATTCAATATTAAAGATTCAAGATTAACAACACTGAAAATCTTTGATATTACCGGCAGAGAAGTATCAGAACTTTTAAATGAAGAGTTGAGACCGGGAACTTATGAAGTTAATTGGAATGCAGCAAACTTCCCAAGCGGAATGTACTTCTGCAGGCTTGATAGCAAAGACTATTCTTACACAATTAAAATGGTGCTGATAAAATGAAAACATTATACATAATATTATTGCAGCTCCTCTTCGCCTCATTATTGAATGCCCAGTTTTTTATTAGGCAGCAGATAAGCTTAGAAGGCAATAACATAAGATCTTTTATTTGGAATTCCGGGATATTTGACCAGGATTTGCGTACTATTAATACTCCGGGGTTCGAATGGCCAAAGGGGACAGGAAAAAAAGCATGTTTTACCACCGGGCTTACCATTGCAGGTTATGTAAATAATGAAATGCGAATGGGGGTTGCATCTTATTACGGCGAGTACAGGCCCGGCTATAGCACTAACGGACAGTTCTTTACCGACTCAAGATTCAGGCATTTTAAAGTCAAACGCGGAGATAATTACATAACTAACCCTGATTGGCTTAACTGGGGCTTGATGGTACCTTATGGGGCACCGTATATTGATGTAAACAACAACGGAAGTTATGATTACCTTGTGGATACACCCGGAGTAAGGTCAGCATCTGAAACAGTTTTTATTTGCATAACAGACGGAGACTCTCTAACTCATAATTCATCTGAAGGATTTGGAGGAGGGACAAAACCTTTATTTGCAGAAGTACATTTAACGGCATGGTGTTATGATAATCCTGGGTTTCAGGATATGCAGTTCCTGAAATGGACAGTTATTAATAAAAATACGCAGTTATGGGACAGCACAATATTTACAATTGTATGTGATCCTGATCTTGGCGACGCAACCGATGATTATAATGGCTGTGATACTTCAAGGAACCTGGGATATTGCTATAACGCAGATAACGTAGATGGCACCGGTACTGGGACAAGTTATGGGTTGAATCCGCCTGCATTTGGAATTGTTTATTTAAACTGCGCAAATTCAAATTCAAAGCTCTCGTCAATTAACTATTTTACAGGTACCGGTGCGCCCGGACCAACCTGCGAAACAGATCCATTCGGTTCAACAGAAAGTTACAGGTACATGAAAGGATTGAAAAGAGATGGCACGCCTTGGGTCAATATTCTGACAAATCAGATAACCAAATTCTGTTATCCGGGTGACCCCGAAACCCATTCAGGGTGGACTGAGTATGAAGGCAGAATAGGAAACTGCGGAGGTTTATTAATTGGGCCTCAAACTATACCCGCCCCGCCGGGCGACAGAAGACTATTGTTGAGTTACAGACCTGTAAATCAAATAATAAATCCGGGCGATACACATGTAGTTATGGCAGCCCAATTAATGGCAAGAGGAGGCAATAATTTAAATTCAGTGACACTGCTTAAACAGCTTACAGATGTCGCAAAAAATCTCTGCCAGAACGGCTTTGTAATTGGAATCAGTCCTATATCAACAGAAATTCCACAAGAATTTAGTTTACAACAGAATTACCCGAATCCGTTTAATCCAAACACGATTATCAGATTTAATATTAAAGATTCAAGATTAATAACACTGAAATTGTTTGATATCCTCGGCGGGGAAATTGCAACACTTGTCAATGAGCAGCTAATTCCCGGAACTTATGAAGTCAGTTGGAATGCATCAAACTTCCCGAGCGGAATTTATTTTTACAGGCTTACTGCGGGTAAGTATATAGATTCAAAAAAAATGGTATTGATAAAATAGAGTTTAAGTTCATAGTCGTAGAATTAATAATTTTTAAATTATCAATTGATTATTCCTCTAAATTGGATTATCTTTTAAATGTGTTCAACTAAATATTAATTTTTCTGGTAATTAACTTTCCGGCAAATATGGAGGTTTGAAATGAAATCTTTCTGTAATTTAACTGTCAATTTCATTATCATCATGGTTTTCTTTGCGATAACTGCTCCGGTTATTTCGCAGGGTTTCAATTCAATATATTCGCTCAACGGCTCATCGGTCTGGGTTGTCGGTCCAGCGGGAACTATATACAGATCAAATGACGGAGGCTCGACCTTCCTAAACAAATCTACCGGAAGTGCAGACTACTACTCAATTATAGGGGTACTGCCAATTAACCTTTGGATTTCAGGCTCCGGGGGAACAATACTTTACAGTACAAATAACGGTAATAATTTTACGGCAATTAATACGGGAATTACCGAAAACTTTACATCAATTTATTTTACAGATAACCTTAATGGCTGGGTTGTAACTGCCACGGGTAAAATATATAAAAGCACAAACGCCGGAAGCAGCTGGTCACAACAAAGCACACCGGCAACAAATCAGCTGAACCGGATAAGATTTATCGACGCAAATACGGGAGCTGCCTGCGGTAACAACGGAACATTTTTGATCACTGTTAACGGCGGCAATAACTGGTCGCAATCCGTATTGCCGGTTAATAAGGATATTCTCTCATTTGATATCATTGGCAATGTAATATTTGCATCCTGCAGAGATTCTTATGTCCTGAAATCGACCAACCTTGGAGCTAACTGGAGTGTAATAGATTACCTTATCAAAACGAGATCCGATATCACGGGGATCGATATGATAAGCGCCAATACGTTTTACTCCACCGGCATCGGAGGTTTTATCAGGAAATCAACTGACGGCGGAGCAGCGTTTACTTACCAGAATAATCCTGCATGGGCTGACCTGGATAAGATGTTCTTTTATGATTCACTGCACGGATGGGCTACTGGCAAAGATATGAACCTGATACTGAGAACATCAAACGGGGGACAGAACTGGTTCATGCCAAACGGAACAACGCAAACACTTAGCTGGGTGCAGAAGATACCGCTGGATTTTTACACATCTTCCGGAAATGTTTTCTGGCAGAGCCCGTGGAATAAAAAAGAAATATTTGTCACCAAATCAAACAGGGTTTACCGCTCGCTTGATATCGGCGAAACATGGAGCCCTATAGGTAATGTTATGCCGTACGGTACAATTTCAAATACGCTCTTTGTTTCACCAAAGGATTCAAATATTTTTCTTGTAGCTATTGACAGCAATGATAATGAGCACGGAAAAGTACTACGCTCGACTGATTACTGCAATACATGGACTGCAACTTTCTCGGCTAACCGCAGTTCTGACGGAATTCCAATGGCAATGGACCCGAATCACACTGATACGATCTATTACGGGCCGACGGATTCAGTTATTTTCCGCTCAACTAATTTCGGGCTGAGCTTTTCTCCGCTTGGCTCTCATTACTTTGAAAATATCTGCGCTATAAAGATACCTGAGAACAGTTCCAATACTATAATTGTAGGTTCTGCAGGCTACACACAGAATAATAAATCTCTGATTACACGTTCTACGGATTACGGGGTAACATGGACAGAAGTTGATTCAAACCGCGGGCCTTATCCCGAAGTGCCCGCTATTATCAGCTCAACATTGGATCCTGTAATGTATGTTACCCAGTACCAGGGAAATGAAGGCGGAGTAAAAAGGACATTTAACGGCGGTGCTTCGTGGAGCTACATAAATATTGATGATGCGGCATGGGGATTCGATATTGCAAGTGACGATCCGAACGTTATTGTTTATGCCGTATGGAGCTATGCAGGTAATGTTCCTGGTTATATCTCTTTCAATAAGGGGATTAATTTTTCTTCTCTGCCGCCGATTACGCTTACAAACAATTTTTCGGTTTACTTTTACAACAGGTCAAACCTATTATTGCAGCAGGCAAACGGATTTTATAAACTGAAAGCAACATTCAGTATACCAATCGGCATTCAGCCGGTATCACAGGAAGTTCCTAAGCAATTTTCACTGGGGCAGAATTTCCCAAATCCGTTTAATCCAAACACAATTATCAGATTTAATATTCCCCTCTTGAGAGGGGTGTCCGAAGGACGGGGTGTGTTAACACAACTTATCATTTATGATATTACCGGCAGAGAAGTATCAGAACTTGTAAATGAAGAGTTGATACCGGGAACTTATGAAGTTAATTGGAACGCAGTCAATTATCCAAGCGGAGTGTATTTCTATAAGCTTACTTCCGGAGATTATACTGTTACGAAGAAAATGGTACTAATAAAATAAAGTATCACGTTAACTATGCTTCAAATCAAAAAATACGATAATGAAAAATTCCTTTAAAATATTATTTCTTAGCTCATTTTTGTTTTTCTTTTATAGTTGTGCAGATGATCCCATAGTTCCAAAAGACATCGAACCTGTTCCTCTGATTGAAGGATGGGAATCCCAAAACTCTGGAACAGATGAAGACCTGTTTTCAATTTTTATGGAGAATGAGAATACAGGATATATTGTTGGTCAAAGCGGGATAATTCTGCATACAACTAACAGCGGTGCAAACTGGATCATTCAATCCGGCAGTACAGGAAATTATCTGAACTCTGTGTACTTTTCTGCATATAACACAGGCTGGATAGCCGGAAATTTTGGCACAGTCCTGAAAACTACGGACGGTGGGGCGAACTGGGAAACAATAGGCGGTTTTGGGTCGAGCGGGTTATATAGTGTATTCTTTTACACAATTAATGACGGTTGGATCGCAGGAGATCTTGGCAGAATTTACAGAACAACAGATGGCGGAACAACGTGGGCTTTGGGAAGCGGTTTGCAGGCAAACAGTATTTATTCAGTTTATTTTACCGATAACAATACCGGATATGCATCAGGTTTCCACGGTTATATATACAAAACAACTGATGGAGGAATAACATGGTCAGTAAAGAAAGACATTACACCTATGCATGTTTATCCGGCAGTTTTCATGAACTCTGCAGGTTCCGGTTTTGTTGGTGGTGATGAATTTCTGGAATCTGCCGATTTTGGGGAGAGCTGGAGTGCAATTACCAATATAAGCGGCGGAAGGATAGAAAGCCTGAGTTTCCCGGATGATACAACTGGGTATGGAGTAAGCGCAAATTCCAATATCATAAAAACGACTAATAGCGGAGTAAACTGGAGTGTTAATTCCACAAACATTAATAAGATCTTTTACGGTGTTTATTTTGTTTCTCCTCTCAAAGGATGGCTTGTCATGGCTGATGGTTTGATATTCAGAACTACTTCCGGGGGTGAGTAGCAGATCAGAATCCGGATATTTAAGTTTTGTTCAGGGGAATCTTTTCCTTCATTCTTAGGTTTTATTATTAGAACAATTTAAGTATATTTGTAACACATATTATTTGAAAGGGGTGCTTCCGATAAAAAGGAGGCTGAGAGTAAACCCTCAAACCTGATCCGGGTAATGCCGGCGTAGGAAAACAGAATAAGACCGTTTATCCTGTAACATTTTCCTGCGGAAGATGAAATCGGGTAAACGGTTTT
>JANWKI010000124.1 GCA_025451455.1 Ignavibacteria bacterium | reverse complement strand
TTCATTATTCATTATTCATTATTCATTGCCGGTGCAATCACCAACAACAAAACAGCTGGAACTTCTCACACATACGGACATGCTGCAGTGTGCCCGGGTTTTTTCTCAACAAGCGGGGGTACTGCATCAGCACATTCGGGTTTTGCTATCGGGCACCTTGTCCTGAAACCGCAGCCGCTCGGTTTCCTCAGCGGTGTCGGAACGTCACCTTTGAGAATTGTTCTTTCCTTATTCCTGAAATCAGGATTTGGCAAAGGTACAGCAGAAAGCAATGCCTTGCTGTAAGGATGAATGGGATGATGATAAACTTCCCTTCCCTCACCAACTTCAAAAATACTGCCAAGGTACATTACTGCAATCCTTGAGCTGATATGCTCCACAACAGAAAGATCGTGGGCAATAAACAGTATGCTCAGATCAAACTCCTTCTGCAGTTCCTGCATCAGGTTGATAACCTGGGCCTGTATGGATACATCTAGTGCTGATACAGGTTCATCTGCAATTATCAGTTTCGGATTGGTTGCCAGCGCACGGGCTATGCCTATTCTCTGTCTCTGCCCGCCGGAAAATTCATGCGGGTATCTCTTTGATTGTTCTGCCTGAAGCCCAACCTTATCCAGCAGCCATGAAATTTTTTCAAGCCTTTCATTCTTCGGCATGCTGGTATGATAGAGCATCGGCTCTTCGATTATCTGGCCCACAGTAAGCCTTGCATTTAAGGATGAATAGGGGTCCTGGAATATCATCTGTACAAGCCCCCTGTACTTACGGATATCATTTCTGGAAAGCTTAAGGAGTTCAATTTCACTCTCACCTGTATTCAGCCATACCTCTCCTGTAATATCAACATCCGGTGAAGAGAATCGCAGTATATTTATGATTGCTTTGCCGACAGTGGATTTTCCGCAGCCGGATTCTCCTACCAGTCCGAGCGTTTCTCCCTGTTTCATATCAAAGCTTATTCCGTCAACGGCTTTTACTTCTGCAACTTTGCCCAAAAAAAGTCCCCCGTGAACGGGAAATTTTACTCTAAGTTCTTTTACTTCTAGTATGTTCTCTTTATTCATGTTTCAAATCCATTAAATGACAGCGCACCTGCCTGCCCGGTGAAATTTCCTTCAGCTCCGGTTCTTCAAGCCAGCATTTATCCATTACCTCTATACACCGTGTGCAGAATTTGCAGCCTTTGGGAAGCTCAAGTATATGCGGAATTATTCCCGGTATTGCCTTCAGTTCACCCCGCTTGTCATCATACGGGTCAGGCAGTGACTGCAGCAAACCCCTTGTATATGGATGCATCGGGCTTTTGAATATACTGAAAACATCGCCAACTTCCTGTATCTTTCCGCCGTACATAACTATAACACGGTCGCACATTTCGGCTACAATGCCAAGGTTATGGGTTATCAGCACTATTGCTGCATCGTCCCTTTGCTTCTTTATTTTCACCATCAGGTCCAGTATCTGCGCCTGTATGGTTACATCAAGCGCAGTTGTGGGCTCATCTGCTATCAGCAGTGAAGGATTGCAGGCAAGCGCCATTGCTATCATCACTCTTTGCCTCATCCCGCCGCTGAACTGGTGCGGGTAATCATTGAGCCGTTTTTCTGCATCCGGTATCCCGACAGCATCCATCATTTCTACTGCTTTTTTCTCAGCTTCATCCTTGTTAATTTTTTCGTGCGTCAATATCACTTCTGTGATCTGCTCGCCGATTTTCATAACAGGGTTTAATGAGGTCATCGGTTCCTGGAATATCATCGCAATTTCAAATCCGCGGTATTTCTTCATCTCTTCATAAGAGAGCTTAAGCATATCGACTCCCTTAAAAAAAACCTCACCGCCCACAATTTTACCCGGAGGGTCAGGAACAAGGCGCGTTAATGAATATGCGGTAACTGATTTGCCCGAGCCTGATTCGCCTACGATACCAAGCACTTCGCCTTCATAAATGTCAAATGAAACATCATCAACTGCCTTAGCGGGGAATTTACCTTTTAATTTCTTATCTGCTTCATAGAATTTCTTCAGGAATTCTTCTTTTGCGTAATGTACATCAGCGCCAATCTGTTTATCGGTGGCTTCGATAAAAAAATAGGTCCGCAAATTCTTTATCTCTACTAATTTCTTCATGCTTTTATCTTAATCTTGAATAAACTTTCGGATCGAATGCTTCACGGATCGCTTCGCCGATAAAAACGATCGCTATCAGGGTTAAGAACATTGCAGAAAGCGGCGCCGCAACAAGCCACCATTTTTCAATATTGTTCATTCCCTGGCTGATAAGCTGGCCCCAGCTGGGTGTCGGGGGGGGAAGTCCGAATCCAAGGAAATCCAGCGCTACAAGTGAGCTTATATTGGCTACTATTGCAAATGGTGCAAAAGAAATTATAGGCGTTAGAGAATTCGGCAGAATGTGCTTGAAAATTATTGTGCGGTTCTTTGCGCCAAGAGATACAGCTGCAGAAACATAATCCCTTGCTTTTTCCCTGTAGAACTCACCTCTTACATAATAGGTAATTCCTTCCCATGTAAAGGCAGTTAATATTATAACCAGCAGGAAGAAATTCGGCTGGAGAATTGAATTAACTATGATTATCACATATAAAAACGGAAGTGTAGCCCAGATCTCAATTATACGCTGACCTAGTATATCAACTTTACCGCTGAAAAATCCAAGTGTTGCGCCAATTGTCACCCCAAAAAGGTAAGCCAGGAAAGTAACCACTATTGCAAAGGAAATTGATATGTTAAATCCATACAAAAGCCTTGAAAACACGTCTCTTGCCCTGTCATCAGTACCGAAGATATGGCCAATACTCGGCGGATGCGGCGGAGAACCCGCCATTTCATCAAGCAGGTTTTCATTCGGACCGTATGGATAGGGAGGCATCAAAACCCAGTTATCAGAATTGTCTCCTTTGAACTGTTCTTTTAGCTGCCTGTAATTAGTCTCGCCGTCTCTTACCTGAGCGAATACCTTTGCTTCATATATGCCTGATTTAAAAACCGGAAAATAATAAGAACCGTTATACTTTACCACAAGTGCAGTATGGTTTACAAATACAGGCAAAATAAAAGAAATAACAAACAGGAATGACATTATGAGAAAAGAATAGTACCCGCGTTTCAGGGATCTGAATTTTCTCCACCTCTTCCTGAAAATCGAAACAGATATTTTCTGTTTATTATCTTCGTTTTCGCTCAAAATTTCTTTTTTATTTTCTGTCATAAATAAAAATTATGAAAATTATTTAAATCTAATTCTCGGGTCAATGGTTGCATAAAGAATATCCGATATGATATTTCCTATGAGCAAAAGCAGTGAAGAAAGTACAAGTATTCCCATAGTCACAGGATAATCCCTTGATTGAATAGATGTAAATCCAAGCAGACCCATTCCGTTAATATTAAAAACTTTCTCTATGAGGAAGCTGCCGGCAAGAACAAGCGAGAAAAAATGCCCGAGCCCGGTTGCAATCGGTATTAGTGAATTTCTGAGTGCGTGCTTGAATATTACTCTCTTTTCCGAAAGTCCTTTTGCAAATGCAGTCCTTATATAATCCTGGCTTAGGTTTTCAATCACTGAATTCTTGGTAAGTATGGTAAGTGTTGCAAAGCTTCCGACCATATAGCCGGCAACAGGAAGAATTGTATGCTGTACCTGGTCCCAGATCTTACCCAGCGCGGTAAATGTATCCCAGTCCTCTGACCTGAACCCGCCAAGCGGGAAAACATCCCAAAAACTTCCGCCGCCGAAGAGTACCAGCATTATTGCTCCGAATGCCCAGCCCGGAGTGGAATAACCCATAAATACTGTAATAGATGAAGCAAGATCGAATTTACTGCCGTTCTTTACGGCTTTTGCAACTCCGAGCGGAACGCAGATAAGGTATGTTAAAGTGAATCCAATTAATCCGAAATAAATAGAAACAGGGAAGCGCTCTACGATTACATCAAGAACGGGCTCTGCGTAAACATAACTCCTGCCAAGATCAAGCTTTAACAAATTACCCATCCACCTTACATAACGAAGATGTATCGGCAGGTCAAATCCATAAAATTTTTTCATTTCAATAAGGGCAGATTCAGGAATTTCTATACCGGTGATATTATTTCCCCCTGAGGAACTGACTTCGCCGCTGCCGGTCTGTCCTCCCATTCTCAGCTTCAATAGCTCCTGTTCAAGCGGGCCGCCGGGAACTATCTGAAGGATCACAAATACTATTAAAGTGATCCCGATAAATGTAGGTATGATAAGTAAAAAACGCCTTAAAAAATATGCTGTCATATATAACGCTTAAATTTGAATGTTGTTAATCAACATAAATGGTAAAGTAACGCATGTGAAATAAGCAGACTTCTGCCATATATTAAGGCAGAAGTCTGCTGAAATTCCTATTTCCCGGCTGCGTCTTCTTTTTCTTTCACTTTAATCCAGTACTTCTGGTCAACATCCTTGACCTCTATCTTCTTATTCGGATCTGCTTTCACAGCATCATATTCTGCAGCCTTTTCCGGATCGTAATACCATAATGTGCAGGTGAATAGCCAGTCATAAGTCCTGGGAAGGATCCACTCGGGGTAACCGAATTTATTGTGGAATGCTATTCTTTGGTAAGGACCGTACCAGCCGAAACCATACCCGAAATATCCGCTTGCTATTCCGTCAATTTCGCGTACTATCTTAATTCTTTCATTCTTATCGTAAGTAACATTATACTTATCGCACAGTTCATCAATTCTCTTATCTTTAATTCCCGGCCAATTAGTGGTATTGGGCGCATCTGCTGTGTTTGATTTGAGCGAACTTTCCGGATTCGGAACCCTGAGCCCTGTCCATGCAGTAACTAAAATTGTAAAATTCCTTTCATTGCCAAGCTTGAATCTGGTTGTACCGTCGATCTGCTTCAAATTGAGCTTTATTCCTGCCTTCTTTAAGTCTTCCTGGAATATTGTAAGGTATCTCTCCTGCGAAGGGCCTCCGTCAAAGGGCAGATCCAGCTCGAATACTTTTCCGTCTTTAACGAGGTAACCATCGGAGTTCTTTTCTTTCCATCCGGCTTCTTCAAGGAGCATTTTTGCCGTATCAAGGCTGAAACCTGTTCTGGGATTATTGGGATTCTCATAAACAGAACCCGGAAAATATGAATACTCAGGCTCATAAGCATTGAAGAAAAGCTTATCGTTGAATTTCTTCCTGTCCCATAAATAAGTAACAGCTTTTCTGATCCTGATATCATCAAATGGTGCCTTACGCATATTAAAAACAAGGCCCTGAACGCCGTTGGGGTTTTCATTGAATACCCTGAATCTTGCAACAAGCCCTTTTTTGAATTCATCAAAATCAAATCTCTCTGCCCACCATTGAGCGCGGTTAACATAATATATATCCAGGTCACCTTTTTTGAATTTCTCAAATGCAAGGGATTCATCCTGAATAACTTCAAGCTTAATTACATCAAAATTATTGATACCTATATTGAATCTTTCTTTCTCTGCCCAGTAATCACTTCTGCGTTTGAATGTTACTGACTGCCCCTTGTTAATATCTTCTTTCAAAAGAACATATGGGCCTGTGCCGGGCACTGCATCAAACTGGTATTTCTCAAGATACTCGCTGCCTTTGATATTTCCAATATGATGCGCAGGTAAAATCCTCATTGAACCTGCAAAATAAAGGAACTGTCTCCAGTTCTCTTCTTTAGTCCTGACGGATACTATATATTTACTTTCAGCAACGGGCTGTTCGTATGTACCGTACAGAATATTTGAATAAGCTTCAAGAATACCGGGGTCAACCTGCAGTTTCCATGTTGCCACAACATCTTCTGCAACAACAGGCTTACCGTCTGCCCAGCGTGCATTTGGGTCTATCCGGAACCAGAACTGCTTTTTATCTTCTGAAATTTTCCAGTGTGTTGCAAGGCAAGGTATCCATTCTTCAGTGACGGGATCCTGGCTAAGAAGGCCTTCGTATATCAGCCCAAAATCCATCAAATTATTCACGTAAGAATTAGCGTCTTTGCCGACATCCCTGAGCGTATTCGGAAAATCCGGTATCCGCATGGTAAATGAACCGCCCTTTATTGCATTTGAATCACCGGCGACATTATAATTTACTGCCGTCTGCCACCCTTCTCCCTTAAATCCGTTCCCTCCCTGCTCTGCGGAGACGGAAGGATCGGCACCCGGAGGTGTATCAAACTTTTTTACTGAAACCGGTTTTGTATCGATCTGTTTTTTGGGTTTTGTGGTCTTTCCGCATGAAATAAAAAAAGCGGAAATAAGTATTAATACTAAGGCACTTAGAATTGCTTTATTTCTCATTGTAATACTCCTTTAATATGAATGCATTTGAAATTTAAAGAGGACATTACAAATATCATAATTAGAAAATTGATTTAAAACCTTAAAATTCATCTGATTAATACCTGCAGAAAGTGCAGGTTAATCAAACGGCTAAAAAATGCATAAACCACAAATCATTTTTAAGGTATTACTTCAATCTTATTTACAGGGTGTATTTCCTGCCAGCCGTGACGGACAAAACCGTACTCACCTTTATCTATAATTAAGGGGCCGCTGATTTTTACATGCTCACCTTTCACCGGAATATATACTCTGCTAAAATAGTTCCCACATGATTCTACGAGGTCTGCATATAGCTGCCTGTAAAACCATGTTGTTTTGACTCTCCCCTTATGTTTAAGATCTTCCACTGCACAAACAGCTTCCACTACAAGGCAGGAATCTTTGTATTGATAATTCCTGCTGTTGAGATAGAAGTTCTGCCCGCTATCGAGCCTGACCAATATATGATAATCGCCATCACCTTCCTTTGTCGGGGTTTCCCATACAACTCCGGTCACTTCAAAACAATGCTGAAGCAATATCAACCTGTCAGGATCATATACATGAGCCCAAAGTGATGAATCACACGTAAATGTATTTTTTTGATTTTGAGAGGAAAGCCCGGACGGCACGTAATTAACCATGGCATTCGGGAAAAAAATAACCGGAAACAGAAGTATGCAAATCAGCGGGATTATTCTCATCATACAGAATAATTTGACTTACACAAATATAGTAAGAATAAAAGTTAAAGAAATGTATGAGCAGATATTTATTTTTTGCCTGATTATGACTTCACTGCTTTTTTGATTATTGAAATTAATTCTTCATTATCGAAAGGTTTCGTTAAGAAAGCAAAAGCCCCGATTTCAATTGCTTTCCTGGCTGAGATCTCATCCGCATAAGCTGTTAAAATTATTACCTTGAGGTCATTGTAAGTTTTTTTGACTTCTCTGAGAATTTCTATCCCGTCATACCCCGGGAGCCTTTTATCAAGTATTACCAGGTCCGGCTTTTTTGATTCTATTTCTTCAAGAACACCATCCCCTCCAGGCAGGGTGAGGGCTTTAAAACCTGAATCCTCGATTATGGCAGTTAATGCTAACCTTGTATATTTATTGTCGTCAACAACCAGGATTTTCTGCATCAGTAAAAATAAATTCTGGAAAAAAATGTTAATTAAACGATAAACCGTTTGTTACCGGTAATTTTATTATAATTTTAGTGCCGTGACCGATCTTACTTTCAATTTCTATTCTGCCCGAATGAGCGCGGATTACTTCGTATGCAAGGCTTAATCCAAGGCCTGTGCCCTCACTCTTAGTTGTAAAGAACGGCTCTGTTATTTTATCTATATTCGCCTCTTCGATACCGATTCCTGTATCTTCAAATATTACTTTTACTTCATTTGAGTCAGGAAGAAATTCTGAGGATATATTTAAAGTTCCGCCTTCCGGCATTGCTTCAATTGCATTAGAGATGAAGTTTAAGAACGCAGCCTGGATCTTCTCCCTGTTGAATGATAATAACGGAAGATTCCTGCTCAACTTTTTGTTAATTATGATATTATTCCTGCTGCACCTTGTTTTTACCAGTTCGCATAAATTATTTATTATCCTGTCAATATCATCTTCTGCAAAATTTATGTTGTGCGGAGAAGCAATATTTAAAAGCTCTTTTATTATCCTGTTTGCTATATCTGAATTTATCAGAATATATTTCAAATGTTTTGTTACATTGCTGTCTAAGTTTTTCTTCACCAAAAGCTGGGCAAGTGCGCTTATGTTTGCAAGCGGATTGCGTATTTCATGAGCAATTCCCGCGGAAAAACGACCAAGAGACGCCAGTTTTTCTGAATTTATAAGTTCATCCTGTGTTTCTTTAAGTTCTTTGTGAATTTTCTTGAGTTTTTCTTCTGTAAGCATTCTTTCCTTGATCTCCTTTTTCATTTCCTCTACCAGTATATTCAGGTCCTTGGTTCTTTCTTTAACGCTTTCATCAAGCCTGTCATTAATTTCTTTTAATTGCTTTTCAGTTTTCTTTATTTCTGTAATATCTGTTACAGATGCAAGCATGTTTATTACTTCACCCTCTTTATTTAATATGGAAGAAACAGATACCAGGACCTCAAAGAGTTCTCCGTTCTTTCTGCAGAATTTCAACTCAAATCCTTCACCGGGGATGTTGCCGGAAAGAGTCCGTTCAAATGCTTTAATGATATTATCATATTCTTCAGGAGGCCAGTATACATATGGCGGCTTTGCCCCAACCAGCTCATCTTCAGTCCATCCTACCATTCTGCAAAATGAAGGATTAACGTAAGTTTGAACCCCTTCCGTATTAACTGCTGCAATTCCTGATGCAACAGAATCTTCGATAGCTTTTCTGAAGGAATATTCTTCATGCAGCTTGATCTCTGACAATTTTCTTTCTGAAATATCTCTTGCAACGCAAAAATGCATTCCGGGGAGAAAATTTGAGCGTGATATCCACTCAAGCTCAACCAGTGTCCCGTCAACAGCCATTAAAGGAAATTCGGTTCTGCCGGTTTGTTTGTTCTCTTTTAAACCCGAAAATTTTTCAATTGCTGAGGGAAGCAGGTCCGGGGGAATGAATTTTTTGAAATCCTGCCCGATCAAATAGTCTCTATCGGCCTTAAGCATTTTCGCATAGCTTTCATTTACATTCAGATATTTCCCCTTATCATCAACTATCAGTATGCCGTCCAAGGAATTTTCAAACAGGGACCTGTATGTATTTTGGGCTATTTCTCTTTCCACTTCTGCACGCCTGCGGACAAGGAAATTGCCGATCTGGCGCCCTGAGGCATTAAGCAGATCAAGTAATTCCTGTTTAGGCTCAAGTATTTTTTTGTTGAAACATTCAATTACAGCGATAACTTTGCCCCCATTGCTGATCGGAAACGCGAACCCGGCATGCAGATTGGCGTTGAGCGCATTCTTGACACGCGGAAAATTATTATCACGCGTCACATCCGGAATCCAGCACGGCTTGTTCATTTGCCAAACTCTGCCCGGCAGCCCGATACCTTTTTCAAAAGTCCTGCCCGGTTCTGCCATGCCTGAATCAGTTATCTCAGTTTCATCTGAGCTCCATGAATCTTCAAACTTCAGTAATTCTTTTTCAGGATCTACAGTCCAGATCGTTCCTAATTGCCACCCTATACCTTCACAAATTGATCTCAATATCTTTTGAGATGCTTCACTGAAAGTCAGCGATTCATTCAGGGCTTTTGAAACAGAATACTGGACATTAAGATAGTTCTCGGCTAATTTCCTATCCTGAATATACTGCATAATATTAACGAACTTGACAGGCTTTTTATTTTCATCTCTGAGTGCAGAAGAAGTGGTTATAACCCAAACCGGGCTGCCGTCTTTTCTGATCAAACGTTCTTCAACTGAAAATTCCTGGATTTCACCGCTTAAGACTTTTGATTGCTGTTCAGTGAATTTGCCGTTATCATTAATATGTTTAAGTTCATGCAGGGTTTTGCCTGAGAGCTCATCAAAACTGTATCCAAGAAGTTCACAGAACCTGTCATTAACTCTGAGAAACTTTCCTGACTGGACATCTGTAAGTGCTTTGCCCACTCCTGCAAGATCGAACAAATGCCTGAACTCTTCCTCACTTGATCTCAAGGATTCTTCTGCCCTCTTTTGTTCGGTAACATCGCTGCAAATTGCGACAACAAAGAGCGGTGACCCGGCATTATCCCGAATGAGTGAAACAGATTTTTTTATCCATACCAGGGAACCGTCCGGCTTCAAATATCTTTTTTCAATAATATAATCCCTTCCTTCAGTAATCATCCTGCTGAATAGCTCTGCACTGTTATCGTAATCATCAGGGTGAGTGATATCACGAAAATTCAAATTCAAGACTTCGTTCTGTGTTCTCCCGATTATTTCGCAGTACCGATCATTCACAAGTACAAACTTTCCGTCAAGGTCAAATTGTGCAATCCCAACGGATACCTGTTTAAAAATAGCCTGGAATCTTTGTTCGCTTTCACGCAGTGCAGTCTCAAGGTTCTTGCGGTCGGTAATATCAACCAGCATGTTAACCGCCCCTGTCAAAATCCCTGACTCATCATACAAAAGATTTGCATGAGCCATTACAGTTAATCTTCTGCCACTGGGCTGCTCAACAATAATTTCTTCTCCATTATAGCATTTATTTTCCATTATCGCCTTTGCTGTCCAGCACTCATTGTGTTTAACCGTTTCATTTCCAATATAGAGTTTAAATGAACCGCAATAACGGTCCATGGGGTCATTAAGTTTCGGTTCACGCCCCCATATTTGAACCGCTTTTTTATTATAGTAAGTTATTAATCCGGAGTGGTCGCATGTATAAGCACCAGCAGGAAGGGTCTCAAGTATGTTTTCGAGTTCCTGTTTACGCCTTTTTTCGGCTTCATGCAGAGCATCCCTGTGAGATCTCAGTGCGGCTTCCATCAGTTTAATTTCAGTGATGTCTCTGGAAAAACAGCGGCTGTGAACAAATTTTCCATTGATCCTGTATACCTCTGAAGAGAGCAGAATTGTTTTGATACTTCCGTTTTTACAAATTAATTTAACTTCAAAATTCTCTAATTTTTCATTTCCGGCCAGCCGTTCCATAATTTCACATGCAATTATTTTATCATTATGAAATTCGGAAAAATGCCGGCCTATGTAATTTTCTTTCTTATAACCTAAAAGATCCATCTCGGTTTTATTAGCCCATAGGATTATTCCTTCAGGGTCGATCCATTGCATTCCAATTGATGCGTTTTCCACAAAATCCCTGAGCATATTTTCGCTGTTCCTGATCCTGAGCTCTATTTTATGTTTTTCAGTGATCATAGAAGCAAAGCTGACCGACATAACAGTAACAATACAAATGAAAGACTGGAGGAATAAGAGGGAATTGTTCGCATTATCGGCTATAAAAGGTCCGTATCCGTTCAAAGTACCCCAAAGTGCAACAACACTTACAAAGAATGCGGCAGTTGCAGCAAAACGCTGGTTATAGCGAAATGCGATCCACACAAATGGAGGTATTATAATGTAACTGAACGGGTAATGTTTTGCAGCCGCAATTGAGTATGGTGTGAATTCAATTACACAGATAAATGCAATGAGCAGAGTGATACATGCACCTTCAAGGAATTTATTTTTGTCCCATCTGAACTTTCTAAAATGAAACCAAAGTATAAGCAGCGGACCGATCAAGAGTGCGCCTGTCATATCTCCAAGCCACCATGTAAGCCAAACAGCCGGGTATCTGTCCCACTGAACAAATCCCTTGATTGCCAGACTTGTTACACCTGTAACAGCACTGACCATAGTTGCGGCTGCGCCTGCATAGAGAACATACCGGAATATATTCTGTATTTTATTGAAAGCAAATTTTCCTGCGGCATAGCGGTTTACAAGATATGCAGCCAGTAATCCTTCTGCTGTATTTCCTGCGGCAATGAAGATGGAAGTTACAAGATCACCGGTTGTGGTAAAATTCACGAGGAAAGCCCCGGCAATCACAGCAGGCCATAATTTATAACCTCTCAAAAGAAACACTGCTATTGCAAGTCCGGTAGGAGGCCAAAACGCAGTTGCGCTGATATTTTCAAATGCAAGCTTTAGCCCTAATTTCCCTAAACAAAAGTAGGCAGTAAAAACAATTATCATCCAGGCAAGATCTGCGGATAAATTTTTTTTAGAGGGAGTAATAATATCAGGTACTCCGTTTTGATCAGGGGTATATATAAATCGGTTTTGAGAATTACCTTCTGCGGCCGGATCCCGGTTCATGATAATTTTAAATTGATTTGTGAACTTCATATCTAAAACTATTAAGAAATAATATTCGGTTATAAAATATTAATAAACCTGATTTCGGCAATTTTAATAATAAATTAAATCAAAAGAAATAAGTAATTTAGTTTTTTCAGCAACACAGAAGCAACTGGAAAGGTTTCAAACAGTGATATAAACTAACGCTTATTAGCTATTTAGGAGCTTTACTCATTAATCTGAATTATTGATATTTCACAAATAAAAAACCGGGAAATACCGAAATTGACATAAATCATTGTAATTTATATCAGTATTAAATTATTATTGTGTGAATAACTTAATCACTTTTCTATGAAAACAAATATATCAGATATTGATAAATTCATGAACCTTAAGTCATTTGCAATTATCGGGGTCTCTGCAAAAAAGAAAAAATTCGGCAATTCGATATTTGCAGAATTGAAGAAACGCGGGCTGAAAATATATCCGATCCACAGAACGGCTGGTTTAATTGATGGCGAGAAATGTTACCCCGGCATTGAAAGCCTGCCCGAAAAACCTGAGGGCATAATTCTTGTTATACCCCCTGCTGAAACAGAAAAGGCAGTAAAGGATATTGCAAAAGCAGGTATCACAAATGTATGGATGCAGCTTGGTGCAGACAGCAAGCCTGCAATTGATTACTGCACAGGTAACGGAATAAATGTTATTAGAAATGAATGTCTGTTAATGTTCCTTCAAAAACCCGGTTTTCCGCACAATGTTCATAAGTGGATATGGAACAGAGTGAATTGAAGGCTCATTGAACATTTTTCCTTCAAAGCGGGCATTCTTATTACTATTTGGAAAAATTACTTAATTTATTTAACAACAATCAATTTCAGTGTTTTTGAAAAATGCTGCCCGTCTCCTTCCGTAATAATTCGGTAAAAATAAACCCCGCTGGCAAGTGATGAACCGTTAAATTCAGCAGTATAATACCCTGCTTCCTTTATTTCATCTTTCACCAGCTTAAACACTTCTCTTCCCAGAATATCGTAAACAGCAAGATTCACTTTTCCGTTGAAAGGGATCTGGTAGTCTATTTTTGAGCTTGGGTTCGAAGGATTGGGATAATTTTGCGACATAGCAAAGGAATTTGGTTTACCAATTTCAATAATTTCCGGATTGGAAAGCTGATAGTATTCAAAGTTTCCGTTGAAATCGACCTGTTTTAGCCGGTATTGATATTTTCCTGTAAATAATTTTCTATCTTCATAACTGTAGCTTTTCGGTTCATTCGTTGTTCCATGACCTGTAATAAAACCTGTTTTTTGCCATTCACCGAATTGTTTGGTAACAGGATTCACCACTCTGCGTTCCACTTCAAAGCCTGCATTATTAAGCTCTGTGCAGGTCTCCCAGTTTAATGTAACATTACGGCTTATTATACCCGCTGAGAAGCTGCAAATATTTACAGGAAGCGGGTTTGAATTATCAATTAGTGCAAAATCGGAGAAACTGTTTAAACCTCTTACTTTTACTCTCAGGTTACTCCAGTCCAGTTCCGTTTCAAGATTCCCGGTTCCAAGAGCTGTGTAAGCTACCCACTGGGCATCCTTTTTAGCAAGACGGGTATTTAGAGAAGGAAATGTAATTGAATGAGTTTCGTTATCTCCGAAATTAATAGTTATATCATACGCAGCACCGCTTAATGTACCGTTTGGAGTAACATTCCAATAAGAATAACCGTACCCGCCTGTTATGCCCGGAGGCTGGAGGCATGAATTGTATTTAACATTCATTCCGGCCGGATAGCTTGTACCTCCAATTCCCCAATCAATTTGCATTATTGTTCTTCCATAAAGCTTATAAGTAGTAGTATTGCCGGCTCCCGGTGTGCCTGTTTCAATTGCGCTTGGATTATTTGGCGGAGTTTGAGTAAACTCGTCAGAGCCTATATCTGTTGGTTGGTTATAAAGAACAATTGTTGGCCTTGAGTTACCATCATAATCTGATGAAACATAACTCAAAGGTAATCCTTTACCTGATACAATCCACGCTTCGGGGTTGCTATAGTTAATGTTCAGATTCCCTCCTGCTGCATCAATAAAAAGGTTAAGCGGATCTATCTCCGTTGTGCCGGCTGACCAGCTTTGTTTTTCACCCTGTGTGTTTGTCTTCCATTGGTCAAACGAGCAGTCTATTCCGCCCCAATAACCAATTTCAGATGCATCGCGGGTAATATAAGTATTGTAATTAAACGAAGAAGGTGTCCAGCTTGAGCCGGTATTTTCTACAAACACACAATAATGTTTATCAGATCCGATACGATTGTTCACGAGTAGATTATTTCTTATTTCCATCTTTACATTTGTACCCAGGTAGTAGTCAACATACATACAATATGAAGAACGGGTACTCCCTTCGATCCCACCGATATAAACACTGTTATTATAAACCCTGGTGGAATCACCATGAGAGATCTCCAGCCCTGTTATAATAAGTGAATTGCTGAACGCATCATTTTCTCCATGCGGCAGAATATTATCCTGCGGTTCTCCATTTGTAATTGAGATCTGATTGTTATAGACAACCGATTTGCAGATTATGGGTGCAGAATATGCGCCTCTTACACTCAACCCCGAAATGCCGTTATTGGAAGGACCGGTTTCTGTATTTACAAGGTTACTGATCTTATTACCGGAAACATCACAAAAATCCGAATAGCCCTGGACTATGATACCTGAAGTTTGCGAGCTTATTGAGCTGCCGCTGTTATTGTTGATAAGTCCATCCACTGTATTATTCTTAACATTCAGGTAACCAACTGCGGAACCACCGGAACTGTTGTCATATAAACTGCACTGCATTCCGGAAATCCATGGTGAGCTTAAATTGTAAAGATAATTATTTTCAATATTAAACACTGTGTTGCTAACATAACTACCACCTATCCCCATTACTTCAAATATATCAATAGCATTGCTATGTGAATGCGGCGGCATATTTGTCATATTAACAAAAATATTATTTTTGCAGTTTAATATAGCCGGAGAATAATAACCGGTACCGCCAAAAATAGCATACATACCTGAAAGACTTGTGCCTACTGAGGAAACGGCTTTAATGGAGTTTGGTACTGAAAAGCTGCCGAATTTATTATCAGATAAATTTGTAGTTGTAGATACGTTTGCACCCTGAGAAAAATACATTCCGGCAAAAGAACAGCCGCTAGTAGTGGTGGCAGCAAGGGGTTGGTTAACGGTTACGGAACCAACAATATTATTATTAACGTTGCCTGAGTAAACACTATCGGCTACTATAAAGAATACAGTTGAATATATGGAAGACGAAGATCCTGTAATGTTAATATTATCATTTGAAACGGTATCGCCCATAATATTATTTGTAATATTAATATTACACCGGACTGAATGAAACCCGATAATACCATCAAAAGCAACAGGGTATGATGTGTTGGAATTTTTTGCAATATTAATATTTTTGATAGTGTTTCCGCTGATATTATTGACCGAAGTACTGTTTACTCTGAAATATGTTCCGTAAAGAGTACGCATACTGCCTGTTAAAGCACTGCCCCCGCAGTTAGGAGCTGAGCCTCCGATAAAATTATTCAATACATTCTGACCGCCTGAATTTATATTATTAATATAAATGGCATGCCATAAAACCGTGGAAATAGGAGACGTATTGTAAATGCTGTTGTTTTCGATCAGGCAGTTAGAACCTGTTCCCGTAAATAAATATATACCATATGTGCTTGATGAAGAATTAAAATTATAAATATTGCAGCCTGTTATGGTAATATTATCATTATAAATTCCTGAGGGATTTCCTGAGCAAACTATGCCGTAAGCAGGATTTCCTGCCGCGTCACTCCTGTTCCTGATATCGCAGTTCATGATGGTGTTGCTGTCATTACCGCTGGTCACAGTTGTAGTGCTGAAAAGAATGGTTCCGAGTCCTGAAGATACTTGTGTATTATTGCTTTCTATATAACAATCCCTAACAGTATTCTTTTTTGAATCATTCATAAATTGTATGGTAGGCTTGGTTCCGCTTGTATTCCTGAATCTCAGGAATTTACCGCTTCCGTTAACTCTTCCGTCAATGACGATATTATCAGCGCCGCTTAGATTTATTAATGCAGTTGATGAGTTACTGCCGGAGATCAATCGCTCGACTGCAGCGGATGAACGGATCGTGACCGTATAGGGACTTTGAAAATCATTTAAAGATGCTGCACCGGTTTCATTAAGATTTGATGTTATGTTAACAGTGAGGTTCGATGCTACAAAAAAGGAGTTCGTGCTTATTGCTTCAAATAAGCCCCCTGAATTTGTCAATGAAGTAAACGTTTCGCCCGTGCCTACATTGACAGAAGTTACTGGTGCTATTATTTGTCTGTTCCCGGAAGGCGCCTGAACTGAGGGGACCTGGGTTCCGCCGGAACCGCTCATTGTTATTTGGTTACATTCAGCATCAACAATGTTACCTATCCCTGCGCCGGAAGAAACATCGTAAGTAAGCCAGAAATAATTCGTGCCTGGTGCAAGCTGCTGGCTGCCGTTAACTGCAAAAGCGCCGTTGGGTGAATTTGTTACTCCGAAAAAGTTTGATGTGCCGAATGTTCCTGTTGTGCCTGTATAATAAATTTTTGCGTTTGAAATATCCGTTGCCGCATTAGTAGAGCCGTGTGTGTTTAACGTAAATGAAGTTAAGTTGAGCGGGGTGATGTACCCGCCGGCTACTACCTGAATTCCGATCATATGCTGGTTAACAGCGCCGGCGTAAACATTAGTTGTCAATGTTTGGGTGACTGTAGAAGATACATAGAACATCGGTGTGTTATCAATAAAGAAGCTGTATGTCCTTCCGTTATCGGGCTTGATCGCTCCTGACATAAGAACATATTGATTTTTAGCGCTAACTGAAGTATCAACAATAGGGTTAGTCCATACATCGGCTGAATAGCCGCCGAGGGTCATAATATTTGGCGGTGTATTCGAAGAGCCGCGGATGCCTGCCTTGCAATAACCGTCCCAGTCTGTATTGTATGTTCCCGACGAAAAAGCCCCATAGTGTATTTCAACTTTGTTTGAAGTTTCATAAAGCCAGATCTGGCAGTTTCCGTTTCTGCCGATCCACCCCAGCTGCGTAAAATATTCACACTGAATTTTATGAATGCGGTTGGGGGCGGTTCCTTCAGTAACTTTGCTGTAAGTACCGTACTGCAGATCCCTCGCGCAGTAAGCTATGATATCGTTCCTTGCGTAAACCCAGACATTATACGAGCCGGAATATTCAAATGAGGTAAGCGAAGTGCCGAAAGCCATGAAACCGTTTGAGCAGACTACGTACTGGGTAAAATCCGTTCCGCCAAAATTGAAAGTAAAGGGGATTGTCTGCGGAAGCGAGTAACCATCGTTATCATTACCGGCGCTGCCGTTAATAGCAAAAGTGGTCGCGCCGGAAAGCGGTGTGTAAGTCTGCAGCGTATTGCTGAACCTGTAAGTACCGATCTGTGAATATACAGAGCCGGTGATAATAATTAAAATAAAAATAATCTTTTGCATAGAATTTAATTTTTTATGCGGCAAATTGCTCAGTGAAGATTTCCTCTGATTGTATGTAGAATTTATTATCCATTAACCGATCATTGAAATAGTCATAATAAAGTGAAATTATTTCCGGGTTTTCGTAATGCAAAAAATGTCCGGCATCCGGTATGGAGATAAACTTACTTTCGGACATGATTGAAACCGCATACACTGCATTATCATAGTTTACGATGGGGTCACTGCCTCCATTAACTATAAGTGTTTTAGCGGTTGTGTTCTTAAGATGTTCTTCGAGGCAAAGGTTTTTATAATTTTCTATGAAAATACTTTGTTTGTATAATTGTTTAAAATGTTCATTTGGAAGCGAAAGAAACTGGTTCCTGATAGAATTCTGTACCGGTTCAGAAAGTTTAGATCCGAAAACATCTATGAAAAGATTAGCTAAATCCAGGATACTTCCGGTTAAAGCAAGCTGCCTTCCCCTGAAAACAGTGTCCATCAAAAGCTGATTCGGTTTCAGGGCAAAGCTTAATAGTATTTTTTTTGTAACTCTTTTGGGAAAACTTCCCGCATACATTGCAGCAACAACTGTACCCCAAGATGCGGATATCATGTAAAATGGCTTGCCCGGAGAAAATTTATCTGCAACGGCATTGATAATTTCAAGTTGGTCTTCAACGCTTGTTTCAGGATGTCCGTAGTTAACTTTTGCCCTTCCCTGCCCGGGGAAATCAAAACATACGAAATTGTAGCCGCCTTTTGATGAAAAATATTTTGCAACCTGAAACCATGAAACACATGACTGCTGTGCACCATTGATCGCAATTATTACTTTCCCCCCGTTCCCGAAATTGCAATACGGAATACTGAACCTTTTAAAGCTAATCTCACCCCTGCTTAAAATATTTTCCATTTTTAAAATAGTTTTAATTTTATGATTTACCAGCAAATTTATAATATCTTGGCAGGAAAGGCAAAGAAAATTTTAACCGATTGTGAAAGTTCGGTATAAAGAAATTGTATGTTTTTTGAATTTTTTTTCGTATTTTCGTAAATTTAACAAACTCATTGTGAAAGCAGGTTTGCAGAAAATGTACAATTCGGTACTGGTAAGGATATTAAAGACGTTTTCGGAATCCGAATTCAGGAAATTTGATAAACTGGTAAATTCCCCTTACTTCAATACGAGCGAAGCCACTATAAAGTGCTTTTCCGCAATAAAAGAATATTATCCTTCATTTAATGATATGAGACTGACAAAAGAAACAGTTTTCAGCCGTATTCATCCGGGGAGGAAGTTTGATGATACGCTGATAAGAAAATATATTTCAAACCTGATAAAGCTTATGGATGAATACCTGACCCTTAATACGTTTAACAGGAAAAAGCGAATAAAGAAAAGATTTTTGCTGGAAGAGCTGAGGCTTAGAAAGCTGAACAGCTATTATGAAAGAAAGCTCAGGGATTCCGAGGGAGATTTTTCACACGATGCCGTTGTTGACAGAGAGTATTTTATTGACAGGTATTTTCATGAGCATGAAAAAATTTACCATTATGTCTCGGTGAATAAACAGATACGGATCCCTTCAAACGTACTTAAGCGGAGTAATTTCCTTGTTTACTTTTTCTTCCAGGAGCTTGTTCATAATAAACTGGATATCAGGGTAAATGAGCGCCAGTTTAATTTTAAAACAGATAATATTCTTATCAATAATATCTACTCAAACATTAAGCTTGACGATATTATGAGTAAACTTAATGAAAGTCCCTTTGAAAATGATTTTCTGCAAATGTACTTTTACCTGGGTAAGATGTTATTCCAATATGATACTTCTGCCTCCATGGTTTCAGGAAAGTTGTTCCAAAGCCTCATAAAATTGCTGGATTTCGATCTTAAGAACCTGATCTTTGCAATACTTGAAAGTTATTACATTTACAGAATTAATAATGAAGGCGATAGTGATAACAATCTTAGTTCAGAATTGTTTAATATCTATGAGCTGATGCTCAGTGAAAACATATTTTTATACCCGGATAATAATTTCAAAATGGCTGAGTTCAGAAATGTGCTCATGAGCTCGCTTAAGCTAAAAAAAACGGAGTGGGCAATGGAATTCATAAAAACATATTCCGGTTATCTTGAAGAGAACATAAGAATAGATACAATTAATTATTCGCGCGCGAAGATTCACAGCGTTGCAGGACAGCATGAGGAAGTACTGCAATATTTATCCAGGATAAAACATGAGGATTTTCTTTACCAGCTTGATATCAAGAATATGCTTATGCAGGCATATTACAAGCTTGATATGTTCGAACAGGCTTTTTCTTTGATAGACACCTATAAAAAGCTGCTTAGAAACAGCAAAAACCTGGCAGAGCACAGGAAAAAATTTAACTATACCTTTATAAATTATTATACCAAGCTTTTAAAAATTAAGCTTGGAAACGATAAGGGGCAAAGCATTGCCGTTTTGAAATCTAAAATTCAAAACGAAAGTAAAATAATGAGCAGGGAGTGGCTCATCAATGAGCTGGGTGCGCTTGAAAATCAGGAACGATAAGTGTGTTTGATAGGCCAAATCCTCAATTGTTCAGCCGCCTTGAATGATCTCACCCAGGCCTGCTTTGTGAATTGAAATGTTAACTCCATTTCATTATTTTCGAAATCTCAAAGCAGTAAGATAGCTTTTGCATCGCTAAAGCACCGGCAGACAGGCAGCTGGTCTTAAAATCGTTCTAAATTTCTAAAACTAATACTGACATTGGCAAATAAAGAAACAATACCACTGGAAAGTATAGATCGGCGGCTTGCCAGCATGGGATATGACTGGCATTCTGATGATTACTTTATTTCTCCGGACGAAATAGATAACGTGGGTCAGGAGAATTTACCTTACAGACCGGATTTCTGCATTCTTGGTCTTTGTGTTACGGGATGGGTTGAATTTGAAGTAGATGGTAAGCTAATAACAATTCGCCCCAATTGCTTCTTCGCTGCTGGCCCGCAAAGAACTATTCAAAAAGGAAAACAAAGCCCTGATTGTAAATTAAGATATCTGTTTTTTACAAAAGAGTTTCTGCTGAATAACATAACTAATTTTTATGAACTGGAATCGTTCCTTTTCTTTTCAGCCAGTATAGAGCCCTACATCCAGCTTGAAAAAAAAGATGCAGAACCGCTATTACAACTTTATGATATTCTCAAAAACAAAAGAGATCAGGTCAATTCTCCTCATCATCTTGAAATAATAAGAAGTCTCTTTTATACATTTCTATATGAAGCCGCGGCTATTTACCAAAAGAAAAAGGTCGCACAGCCAAAATTCACAAGAAATGCCGACTTAAATTTAAAATTTCAGCAGTTATTAGTCCAAACCGATAATAAGAAGCATAACCTTAAGTTTTATGCTGATTCACTTTTCATAACCCCAAAATATCTTATCAATGCCATCAAAAAATCGTCGGGGAAGACACCCGGTAAGCTGATTAATGAAGCAATAATAGCTGAAGCAAAATTGCTTTTAAGAGACCGCGATCATACTATTTCAACAGTCTCAGAGCAGCTGCAGTTCAGCGATCAGGCATCTTTCAGTAAATTTTTTAAAAAAAACACAGGAATTACACCCGCATCATACCGCTTACACAGATAGTCAATCATTTTAGGAATTACAGACAATTTTTTGCGACTTTCAAACATAGACTATGCAGTTGCGTTCTGCTATTTTTGTTATGAATTAATTCAAACATATTTTAATAACTTAAATAAATAAAAAAATGACAAACGTAATAGTAGCATCTTTTGACAAAGAAACAAAAGCAATCGAAGCATTGCATAAACTCTACGAATTGGAAAATTTTGGAGACATTTCTATTTATGGAAGAGCATTGGTACGTTCACAGGAAAACGGCAAATATGAAATTCTGGATGATAACTCAACCAATGGCTGGAGGACCCTGGCCGGCATGGCAACAGGAAGCTTATTAGGCGCGCTTGGTGGACCCGTGGGCTTTGTGGTAGGATTAACTGCAGGTACAACCATTGGATTAATTTCTGATGTCGGTCGCCAAAACTTCGACGAAAGTTTTGTTAAGAAACTTGAAAACAGAATGCCTCCCGGTACGGTTTCAATAATTGCAGAAATAGATGAGGACAGCGATGTATTTGTTGATAATGCTCTTAGACCCCTGGGAGCGGAAATAGAAAGAAGTGATATTGATTATGAATTTGATGATTATGTAATAAATGAAATTGATGAAATTGATAATGACCTGTTGGCAGCAAGAGAAAACTTGAGAAACGCGGCAGGAAGGGAAAAGGAAAAAATTAATCAAAAAATTGCAAATCTGAAAGCAAAAAGAAATGAAATAATTGCAAATGCAAGGAAGAACGCAAAAAACCTTAAGGATAAATTCAGCGATGCAGTTGCAAAAACCAGAACCGGTTTTATCAAAAACAGAATCGCCCGTCATGAAGCGAAACTCAGTGATCTGAAAGAAGAATTGAGCGATATCAATGTTTCTGTTACACCTAAATAACTGTAACCGATGAGACCTTAAAGGTCGAAACAGGTCGCAAGACCTGTCTTACAGTAAACTGAATAATATAAAAACTAATTAACAATTAAAAATCATGAATGAAAATATTTTAATTTCCGAATTTTCCAAAAACTGGAAATGGATGATTGTCAGGGGTATTGTATCAATTATATTTGGTATAATCGTCGTTTTATATCCGTTCGTTGCGGCTACTGCGCTGGCTTTATTTATAGGCGCCTATATCTTCGCTGATGGTGTCTTCGCCATAGTGTCTCTTTTTACTTCCCGCGTTGCGCGAGCCCATTTTTGGTCATTTTTAATAGAAGGGATAGCCGGAATTGCTGCCGGAATACTCATATTCTTCCTGCCTGAAATAACTCTCTACGGACTGGTTATACTTGTTTCGGTTTGGGCTTTTTTCACAGGAATATTTGAGATTATATCAGCAATAAGATTAAGAAAAATAATTGATGGTGAATTTTTGATGATTGTTTCGGGACTACTCTCAATCGTATTTGCCATTCTTGTCTTCTTAAACCCATTAGCCGGGATTGTTGTTTTGATTTATCTTACCGGTATTTATGCGGTGATGTTTGGTATCCTCTTGATCCTGTTCGGGATTTCAATGAGGAAGTATCAATTAAGTCCCGGAAATAAATAATATCACTCACAGTCTAATACTTATCTGAAAGCCGGGAAATTGAATGATCCCCGGCTTTTCTGTTGTTGAGAATCTATTGACAGCAAAAAACCAGTAAGAGAAAAATATCAGAATTAAAAGAAACCAAAAATCAGACTTAATTTTATATTGTGATTTCTTCCTCAAAATAGTAATTTTGGATATTCCAAAACAAGGGGCTGTAGCTTCTGCCTGTGCTTTCGCTTCGGCAGACAGGCAATTGGTCACTAATGTTCTATAATAATTCGTAATTCAAAATTTTTAATTCTTAATTGAATTTTGGGGCTGTAGCTCAGATGGGAGAGCGCTTGAATGGCATTCAAGAGGTCAGGGGTTCGATCCCCCTTAGCTCCACAATTTAAATAGCGAAATAGTGAAATAGCTAAATCTTGAATTAGTCTTCTAGCAGGTCATCCCGGCTGGCCGGGATTAGCTCCACCAGTAATTGAAAAATCTATGCTGACAGGAATCCACTTTTTACTTACCTACAAATGCATTTTTGAATGCGACCATTGTTTTGTTTACAGCTCTCCAAACGCTGAAGGGACTTTCACTTTCGAACAATTCTCCAAAACGCTGGGTGAAGCAGTAAAGATCGGGACAATTGAATGGATATATTTTGAAGGAGGCGAGCCGTTTCTTTATTATCCGTTACTTCTTGAATTCGTCGAGAAAGCTTCTTCCCTGGGTTTTAAAGTGGGAATTGTTACAAATGCCTACTTTGCAACTTCCGTTGATGATGCCGAAAGATGGCTGAAACCGCTTGTAAAATTCAATATTGCAGACCTGAGCATTAGTGATGACAAACTTCATTCCGGTGATAATATTACTTCTCCGGCTTCAATTGCAATTCAGGCGGCAAAAAATCTTGGTATGAATGTAAATTCAATTTCAATTGATAACCCTGAAATGAAATCCTGCGAAATTCCGCGGAAGAAGGGTGAGCCGGTTGTCGGCGGTGATGTGATGTTCAGAGGAAGGGCCGCTGATAAGCTTGCCGGTGATCTGCCTGGCATAAAATGGAATGAATTTGATGAATGCCGTTTTGAAGAACTTGAAAATCCTGAAAGAGTTCACGTCGATTCCTATGGAAATGTTCAAATATGCCAGGGTATATCAATCGGAAATATGTGGCAGAAACCTTTATCGGAAATTATTGAAGAGTATGACGCAAAAACACATCCCGTCGTTAAATACATACTTTCAGGGGGACCGGCACAGCTTGCTGAACATTATCATACAAATCACAAAGATACTTATGTTGATGCATGCCACTTATGTTATGAAACAAGGAAACAGCTGATCGGGCGTTTTCCGGAATACCTTGCTCCCAAACAAGTTTATGGAATGTAGCATTTGCTGCTACTTTTTGTTCATTTCGGGGTTCTTAAATACAGGATTTAGTAAATTGATTATACACTAACTTTTAAGTATATTTGTTACTTATCTCAGTTACGATATTAATCATTTAGCTGTGAAAAATGCTTAAATAAGGATAAAATTAGTATAAAAATCCTTTACCGGAGCAGGATAAATTGTTGTTTTTTTAAACAGGAAATTAAATAAATATCATAGAAATGTTCGCAATAGTAAATATTAAAGGTAAGCAGTATAAGGTTTCCGAAAGTGATAAAGTATACATCCCTAAACTTAAGGATGATGTAGGCGCAAAAGTCTCATTTTCAGATGTGCTGATGTTTTCAAGTGATGATAAATCATTCAAGATCGGCGCGCCTTCGCTTTCGATGAACGTTGAAGCAACAGTATTGAAACATGTTAAAGATGACAAAGTGATGGTCTTCAAGAAGAAAAGACGCAAAGGCTACAAAAGAACCAAAGGACACCGCCAGCAGTACACTGAGATAGAAATTAATTCTATCAAGTAACAGAGTTTCATAGTAATTATTAATTCGTAATTTATAATTTTATATATAATGGCTCATAAAAAAGGATTAGGAAGCACTAAAAACGGCCGCGATTCGAATTCGCAGCGTCTTGGAGTAAAGCGTTTTGGCGGAGAATTGGTCTCAGCAGGCAGCATTATTGTAAGGCAAAGAGGAACCAAATTCTTTCCGGGGCTCAACACAGGGCTTGGCAAAGATGATACAATATTTTCTTTGATCAAAGGTAAAGTAAAGTTTACCAATCAAAACAAGACAAAGAAAATTATCAGCGTACTCCCCGAAGCATCCAAGTAAGGTTTTTTTTCCTGAATAGATTACTAAAGCAGCGAGTGGATCTGAAGTTCACTCGTTTCCTGTTTACGAAACCCTATTCAGTCAGGGAATTTTTATTAATTTAAACAAATAATAACGTGAAAGTATCAGTAATAGGCGCCGGAAATGTCGGCGCAACCTGCGCAGAAGTTCTGGCTCACCACGAGATAGTCAATGAAGTTGTGCTTCTGGATATTAAAGAGAATTTTGCTGAAGGAAAGGCACTTGACATCTGGCAGGCAGCGGCGGTTAACATGTATGATACAAGGGTTAAAGGGTCAACTAATGATTACTCCAAAACTGCGGATTCCGATGTTGTTGTAATTACATCCGGCTTGCCCAGAAAACCCGGTATGAGCAGGGATGACCTGATATCCACTAATGCTAAAATTGTTAAGTCAGTAACTCAGAGCGTTATAGAACACTCACCCAAGAGTATCCTTATCATCGTATCTAACCCGCTTGATGTAATGACATATTGCGCATACCTGAACGCAAAATTCCCGAGCAAACGGGTATTCGGTATGGCAGGCGTTCTTGATACTGCAAGATTCAAAGCATTTTTGGCAGAAGAGCTTAATGTTTCACCAAAGGATATCCAGGCTGTGCTTCTCGGCGGTCACGGTGATACCATGGTACCGCTCCCCCGCTACACAACCATTGGCGGAATACCTGTAACTGAACTGATAGACAAATCAAGGCTTGATGCTATTATTGAGCGGACTAAAAAAGGCGGCGGAGAAATTGTCAGTCTGCTTGGAACTTCTGCATGGTATGCGCCGGGTTCAGCATCAGCGCAAATGGTAGAATCAATTGTAAAAGACCAGAAACGGTTGTTCCCTGTCTGTGCATGGCTTGAAGGCGAATACGGACTGAATAATATTTATATGGGAGTGCCTGTAATACTCGGCAAGAACGGAATAGAAAAGATAATTGAGCTGAAGCTAAATGATGAAGAAAAGAAGCTTATTAATGAATCCGCCAAAGCTGTAAAAGAAGTTATGGCAGTGCTTGATAATTTGAAGGATTAAGTTTATACGCATTATTAATTCCATACTCATCCGATGACTCTAAGTTATCGGATGAGTAAAAAAGCCCGTGATTTTGGTCGTGGGCTTTTTTACTATAGGAATACTCAATAAACCATAATTACTTAACCAGTATCATACTCTTTGTTACAACAAAGCCGCCGGCTTCAATTCGGTAAAAATACACTCCGCTTGAAAAATTTGCAGCATTCCATTCGATTATATATGATCCTGCGTTTTTGAATTCATTGTCTGATAATACAGCAATTTCTTTGCCAAGTATGTCGTAAATATATATGGATACCCGGGAATCTTTGGGCAAATCAAACTTTATGGTAGTACTTGGATTAAATGGATTGGGATAATTCTGGTAAACTCTGAACTCCTTAGGAATTGTTGTACCCAGGTTTTCGATGCTTATTATTGATGGGTTAGAATAAATACTTCCTGAATTTAATAGACCATTTTCTCCAGGTCCACCCCAAACAATGAATTTTTCTCCTGTCCAGAATGCAGTATGCAGCATGCGGGGAAGGGGGGCGTTCACTATAGTAGTTGCTGACCAGCTATCTGTTAACGGATCATAAATACCCCCTGTTCTTAATAAATTAGAGTTGAAATCAATTCCGCCCCATACGATCATTTTAATACCTGTCCATGTAGCAGTGTGTACAAAACGGGGAGAAGGCGCATTTATTATTGAAGTTGGTGTCCAGCTGTCACTCACAGGATCGTAAATACCACCATTATTATCAACACCTCCCCAAACGATCATTTTGTCTCCAGTCCAGACCGCAGAGTGTTCTAAACGCGGTGCAGGGGCGTTTGTTATGCTTGTTGGTACCCAGGTGTTTTGAACCGGGTCATATATTCCACCCGTATTAGTAACAGCATTTTGCATTGTGTCACCTCCCCAAACTATCATTTTACTGCCTGTCCAGACAGCAGTATGCCATTCACGCCCGGACGGTGCGTTAACTGTCGAAGTTGATGTCCATGTATTGTTTACTGGGTCATAAATACCGCCTGTATTGGCACGGCTTATTGAATCACCTCCTCCCCAGACGATCATTTTATTCCCTGTCCAAACGGCTGTATGATGGATTCTGCCTGTTGGCGCATTTACTGTAGATATGGGTTCCCATGAATTCGTCACCGGGTCATATGCAGCACCAGTTTTAAGGAAAAAAAGATTTATACCGTTGAATGTCCACCCGCCCCAGATTATCATTTTGCTTCCTGTCCAGATTGCAGTATGTACTTCCCTGCCCTCCGGAGCATTAACGGTATCAGTTGAAATCCAGCTGTTTGATAAGACATCATATTTGCCGCCGGTTTTTACATCAATGTAGTTTGATTGACCACCCCAAACGATCATTTTGTCTCCTGTCCATACTGCAGTATGCAGCCAGCGTGGAGAAGGTGCATTATTACCTGAAGTTGCTGTCCAAGATTCCTGTGAGTAGATATTTGGCAATACAGTCAATAAGATAATCACAGCAACAATGACCTTTGCAATCATGAAGTTAAGCTTAAAATTATTTTTCATTATCGTGGAATTTAATTGTAAATAAGAGCCGGAAAATTTCTTTATGTTATTTTATCAATCAATTGCCTTTGTAATAAGCCTGATTCACTAATACTAAAATATAGTATGAATAAACAGAAAACTATGATATGTGTCATAAACTGAAGTAAATTTCTCCGTTGTTGTCCGAATAAACAAATTGAATCCACTATTGCGAGGGGTGGACGGTAGGAGTGTGTGAAAATGATTTAACCTCACCCCCTACCCCTCTCCTAAAGGAGAGGGGAGAGATAATTCTGAATTTATGGCTCTCCCTCTCCTCACAGGAGAGGGAGACGGAGGGTGAGGTAATCGCTTTTAATTCTTTTTTGAGAATCCCAAGGGATTCCATGTTTATAGAATTTTACCGGAAAAAAAATACCGATGCCGTAGGCATCGTATGTTAACATACGACTCCTATGGAGTCGCAAGATGGTCTTGAAGATTATTATAAACATGTGACGCCTCCGGTGTCATACAATGCCCAAAGTTAGAAATGTCACCGCTCAATTGCCACGAGCTAAGGGTAATAGGGCAGCTCATTATCTAAGAAATATCATAATCATTCAATACTTCAAGAAAATATGATTTGATTAATTCCAGATCAGAAATATTAATGTCTTCTAAACTACTAAAGGCATATTTAG
>JANWKI010000123.1 GCA_025451455.1 Ignavibacteria bacterium | reverse complement strand
CCCTGCAACAGATAAATACGGAAGAGCACATTTAAGGCAGGGGTTATGGAATTGCTATGTTATACGTCCTCATGCCCCGTCCGGAAATGATGAAAGAAATTTTCCTAATCTTGGCTGGCAAAAAAGATGGGGGATTTGCCAGAATCAAAACAGCGGTGAATTGGAAGTAATCAGAACTGACGGTAATGGCAATGAAATAAAAACAGAAAGAGGAAGGTTCGGGATCAATATACACGATTCCGGAGGTTATACTGATTCTTCCATTGGCTGCACCGTAATAAAAAGCGACGAATCATACGAAAGCCTTTTCTTACCCATGATCTATGATATTCAAAATAACAGCTATGTGCCAAAAAACAGGAACGATATAACCTATTGCGTAATTAATCAGGACCGTTTATCAGAGTACCTGAAACCATAAAGTTTTTATAATACTTTAAACAAATAATCAAACATTATGCCTGTATCAGATGAAGCAATAGCTCTTCATAAAGAATCGGTAGTAATAGATATTCACTGCCACCCGACTTTGAAGATTAAGCTATTTGATTATGATATTAATGACATTGACCATAAGTTTCTAAATAACAAGATCAAAAATTCTCCGAATGATTCCATTTCACAAATGCAGTATGATTTGCCTCAAATGGAGGAGGGCGGTGTTAACGCAATTTGGTCTTCGATATATGTCGTTGAAAAGGATTTTGTGAATAAATCAAATTTGCAGATACCTAACTCGATCCTTAAATTTGTCGGTTGTAATTTCTCAAATATCGTCGAAAATACTTTTTTGGGCGGCCCCTTTCTGCAAGCGCTAAAATTAATGGACAAACTTGAGAAACAGATCAAAGATTCAGATTATAGAACCATTAAATCGGCCAGTCCTAAGAACTATGTTCAGCTTAAAGAAGCACTGGAGTCAGGAAAGAAGTGCTTTGTTCATTCGGCTGAAGGAACACATATGTTAGGCAGAGATTTAAAATCTGCTGATGTATATCTGCAAAACCTTGAAACCCTGTTCAATCGCGGAGTTTGTTCTATGACCCTCAGTCATTTTATGCCTAATGACATATGTTATCCCGTTAACGGAGTCAGTCCGGAAACAAAAAAAATGATGGGACTGAATTTTGATTATAAGAAATATGAGAATGAAGGCTTAACAGAAACTGGCAAAGCAGTAGTCGAACGGATGCTTGAGCTCGGTATGATCGTGGATCTGAATCATCTCACTCCGAAGGGAAGAGATGATGTGTTTGAGATCAATAATAGGAGAAACGGCAGGAAAAGGCCATTATGCTTCACTCATACCGGAATAAGGCTCAATTGCCCCGGAGAGAAATTGACGCCAACAATTGAAGAGATAAAGAAGATACGTGATTGCCGGGGTGTGATAGGTGTTATTTTTATGAAATACTGGCTTATTCAGGACGAGGGAAAGCCCGACCCTGGAATTGAGTTTGTAATTAAAACAATTCAGGATATTGCAGTTATTTGTGACGGGAAATATGATAACATTGCAATAGGCAGTGATATGGACGGGTTTACTGAACCGATGGATGACATGTTTTGTTCAAAACAGATGCCCAGACTAACTCAGGCAATGCTTGATGCAAATATTAAACCTGATGATATTAAAAAAGTACTTGGATTAAATGCAATGAGAGTTTTGGAAGAAGGCTGGAGATAAAAATTCATGAACTTTAAATTTATTTATTATGCTTTCAATAATCAGTGATATTCATCTATCAGATGGTACTACCTCATTTAATGTTCATGAGGAAGCATTCACCAAAGTTTTTAAAAATAACATATTAACGGAAATAGCGGATAATGAGGCGCAGGAAGTAAAGATCATATTACTGGGCGATATTCTTGATTTTGTGAGAACGGATTATTGGCTGAAGATCGATCCGAAAGAAAGGCCGTGGAACGGAAAGCTGGATCCATCCACAGGTATGAACGATAAAGGTGATATTATGCTGAAGCATTATTCTGCAGTGCTTGATGACATATGCGCGCATGAATCAACGAAGGGATTTATACAGGCATTAAACGAAATAAAAGATGAAGTTGGAAGCAAAATACCTGTTGAAATTCACTATGTTACCGGTAATCATGACAGGATACTTAATAATATTACAGAATTGCAGAATTCATTCAAATCCAAATTAAGCTCTTACACTCCTTCTGAAATAATTTTCTGTAATTCATTTAAAGATACCACTGATTATACAGTACTTTGCAGGCATGGACACGAGTTTGATGAAAACAACTTCGGCAGGGAGCTTTATGCTTACCTTAACAGCAAAAGCGCTGATGAAATAAACCGTTTTGATGAGAGAATGTACAGGGTGCAGTCTATTGGTGAGGTTATCACCGCAGAACTTATGTCAGGCATTATTTACAGGCTGAACGAATACAAAGGCGATCCGGGATTTGTAAATGCCGTGAAGGATATCAACAATATCCGTCCAATGTCTGATTCGTTTATTTGGCTTTACTGGTATGGCAGGGAGCAAACTAAAAAGAACAAAGGACTGCTGATGAAGGCTTTCAGGAATTCCTTAAAAGAAGTCATTAATTCATCTTTAGGAACAGCGTGGGATGAACTTGTGAAAGAGATATGGTATTTCCGCGGTGATATAACCGACAGGTTTGATCAGCTTCTTGATTTTGTTGAGGATAAGAAATTTGATGATGTTGCAAATATAGTTGAAGCATTTAAGCCGATTTTTTCCTTCTTCTCCGGTAAAGGGCTGGATGACTATGCAAAAGGAGCACGGAGCTTTTACGCATCAGGCGCAAACCCTGATATACAATATCTGGTAATGGGGCATACACATGAGGCATTGAATATTTATTTTAAGGGTGATACTGATGATAAAGTATGCATGTATATCAATACCGGAACTTACCTGCCTTTTATAGAGCGGATAAAGGACAGTTCAGCAGTTTCTTTTGTGAATGCAAACCAGATGACATTGCTTAATATTTATAAAAGGGATGAAGATAAAAATAGCGGCAAGTCTAACAAATACCCAACTATGGATCTGTGGAACGGGATCAAGAGAAAAAGTTATAACAAATAAATATCATGAAAATAATATCATACATAATAATCGGTTTAATCATAACTGTATCTGCAATTAACTCTCAGCAGGATACTGCAGGCAGTACCAAAACAGATGTGCCGGTTCTCCCGAAAAAGGAACAGCCCAAGCTTGATGCCAACAGGGATGCCAACAGGGATGCAAATAATACCATACTGAATTCACAGTCAACTCTTCCTAAAGACCCGGCTGAAACATCAAAAAGCCTTGCCTCGGGAGGCAATGTATATCCATACAGAGTAATTGACGTCTTTTCTTCAGGCGACAGGAACCTGCGGCAGGCAGGCCTGGATGATGAAATAATCGTTAAGCTGGATTCACTTGGCCTTATGCTAAGCAGGGTTGATGAAAAAACAGGGCAATTGATTCTCTATATTGATAACTATCCGCTAAAGGGAGTAAACGGCATTCCGGATGTAAGTAATAACGAACTGACATTCAGGCTCTCAAGGGTAGCTGCTGCAAATGAAAACTGGAACAAAGTGCTGAGCAAGCCCTCTTTCTTTTCCCGTCAAAAACCGGTAACGGTCAGTATTGGTTTCGAAAATGACCGGGCGATACCCGTAAAAAACAAGGATAAGAATTTCACATTTATAATTGTAAATTACTATTGGTTTTGGCTGTGTGTTATAATAATTATTATTCTGTTTCTATTCCTATACTGGCTTGGACGTAATACTGAGATGCTCTGTGAACCATATACTGTCTCCGAAAACGGCAATAAGCGTCCTTACAGCCTGGCGCTTACTCAAATGGCATTCTGGTACTTTCTTGTTGTTGCATCAATTATACTTTTGTTTCTAATCACAAGGGAGTTCCCCGATCTAAACTCTTCCGTGCTGATATTAATTGGAATTAGTTCGTTAACAGCACTCAGCTCAACAGGTATTAACATAAGCAGGATCAAAGAGAGGGAAATCATGTACATCAGCCTTGAAGCTGAGAAAAAAACTCTTTCTGAAAGTATTGCTGAAATTGAAAAAAATATCAGCTCGAAGGTTGATTTTACTCCTTCCCAGCTTCTTGAACAGCAAAAAGATAAGGAAGACAAACTCAAACGGCTCAATGAAGTAATTATGACCATTCCCCAGTACAAAAAAACAAACATTTCATATTACAGCAGGGGATTTTTCAGAGATCTGGTTTCGGATAACACCGGGGTTAGTCTTCACAGGTTTCAAATAGCAGTATGGACCCTTGTCCTTGGGTTCGATTTCTGTTACAGTGTATGGAGCAACTTAAGAATGCCGGAAATAAACAATTCTCTGCTGGCTCTAATGGGCATAAGCTCCGGCACTTACATCGGTTTTAAAATACCTGAACAAAAAGTATGAGGAGGAAATGAATATTATGTCGTTGAAGGACTATCTTGAAATTGCAGGTACAATCTTAACTTTGCTTGCAATAATATTCGGGATAGTCCAGTACCGGAAAGCGCAAAAATGGAAAAGGCTGGAATTTATTTCAAAAGAAATAAATGATTTTGAAAATGATAAAGATGTGAGGAATGCAAGATTTATGCTGGATTGGGAGGAAACAGAAGTAGAATTGTATCATGAAGCTTCTGATTGGAAGTATGAGAAACGGTTTGTATTGGTTGATGATGATATGATCAAAGCTTCGCTAACAACTTATGAAAATGATCCCCGACAAAATGAGCCGTATTCTGATATTGAGGTTTGTATCAGGGATACATTTGATATTTTATTCGGATACTTCGAAGGTTTTTATGCCAATATTAAAACCGGACTGGTTTCTTTTGAAGAATATTATCCGCACATAATGTATTGGTTAGATATACTTTCAAATCCAGAAAACAAGTATAAAGACGACGAATTCAAGAAACTGGTTCACGAATTTCTTGAATATTATGGATATGCAGGTGTTTTGTGGATGTTTGAAGAACACCTGATAAGAGATAAGGAATAGTAGGAGATTCACAAAACTAAGTCAATTGGAACAACAACCAGCGCAAATAAATCTCAGTTAGTCTTCACTTTTTTTCATACAGATTGCAAACCCGGCTTCATCAAGTTGTTCCAGAAAATCGATGTGCTGAATCTTAGAGTACATGCCATACACTTCATTGAAAATTGCTTCAATGATCTTAAGCTCGTCAGTATTTTCAGATGAGACCTCGGTATATTTATATTCCATGATTATTTTACCAATACCATTTTTTTCGTATCTATGCTGTTATTATCCACAATCAGGGAATAGAAATAAATACCCGAAGCTAATTCAGAACCGTCAAAGTCATAGGTTATTACACCGCTGTTTATGGTCAGTCCGTTTATCAAAGTTTTCACTTCACGACCGGTTATATCAAACACTTTTAAAGTAACCTTACCTGCTTCCGGCAAAGTGAATTTAATTGTTGTACCTGGATTAAACGGATTTGGATAATTCTGTTTTAAAAGATACTCTTTTGGAATTTCATTCCCGTTAAAATGAATTCCTGTAAGAGTGCTTCCAATAGCTCTTAAGATTGCAGTATTGCCGCCCAAAACAAATGCAGTATCGCCTGAACTGACATGGACTTTCCCAAGTGTAATGTTATGCGCATTCTGGAAGGACCAGGTATTACCCCCGTCTGTTGTTCTGCAAATTGCAGTTGTTGTGTTCCCGCAAACATATCCGGTATTAGCATCTTTAAAATCAAGGCTTGTTGCGTCAATTGCCACTGGCAGCGTAATTAATGTCCAGTTTACCCCGCCGTTTGTAGTTTTAGCAAGCCTTTGTGTCCCGGAACTTTGACAAACATAAACAATATCGCCTGTTACAGCCTTAACATCTTTTATATTTCCCGTTAATCCCGTAGTAAGCGGCACCCAGTTTACGCCGCCATTTGTTGTTTTATATACCGGTCTGTTTGAAGGGTTGTACACACAGTATCCTGTATTAGCATCAACCATATCAGCTGCAATAATATTCTCCGATGTCCCGCCGGTTGTATATTGCACCCAGTTATTGCCGCCGTCAGTAGTTTTAAAAACATTCCCGCCGGGAACGGTGGCAAAGTTTACAAATGTCCATCCTGTATTCTCATTTATGAATTCAAGCGAACTTAAGCTGTAATTTGTGAGAGAAGGCTGGGTTTTAGGCACCCAGTTTTGTCCTCCATTTGTTGTTTTCAATACCTTGCTGTTTTGACCGCTGATGTAACCGGTTTGCTGGTCAATCATAGATATTGCGAAAAAATCACCCGTAATACCCAGGTCATATGTTGTCCAGTTACTTCCATAGTCAGATGAATAGAAAATCTCTCTTGTTGTTGAAGCAAAAGGTCTGCCAACAACCCAAACTTTGGATGTTCCCGGCATTGTCTGAATATCGAACATTAGAGCTGTTGATAAAAGGAAACTATTTGATGTCCATGTGATACCGCCGTCTGTTGATTTGGCGATAATTCCATAATCACCGGTCAATACTAGTGTTGAACCAAATTTATCAATCGAGTACCAAATGAATGTAATTGCCGGTCCTGTAACGCTGATAGGAAGCGGTTG
>JANWKI010000122.1 GCA_025451455.1 Ignavibacteria bacterium | reverse complement strand
TGTCTGCAGGCTCTCTGAACGCTAACCTCTTATAACGCCAATACGGTATTAAGCTATTGGCATTTGGTCTGTATCTTTGTAATTAATACCGTAAAATCAACCGGATGAGGTAACATCCCCAAATAACATTAAGGAATTCTTTATGCTGGCAGTAAGTATCCGAAAACTAAATATTAATGACTGGAAGTCTGTCAGTGAGATATACCGGCAGGGTATCGAAACAGGGCATGCTACATTCGAAAAAAATGTGCCTTCGTGGGTGGAGTGGGATAGAAGACATTTACCGCTTTGCAGGCTTGTAGCCGTTGCCGATAAGGAAGTTGTCGGGTGGGTCGCTCTTACACCATACTCAACCAGAGAAGTTTATAAGGGTGTCGCCGAGGTTAGCCTTTATGTTTCGGCAATACATTCAAGAAAAGGGATCGGGAAGCAGCTTCTTAAGGCACTCATCGAAGAAAGCGAAAAGAAGGGGATATGGACACTCCAGGCATCATTCTTTCCAAAAAACATTCCAAGCATAAAACTTCACATGTCCTGCGGATTCAAAAAAATAGGCATTAGAGAAAGGATCGGGTGCATGGATGGCAAATGGCGCGATACAGTACTGTTTGAAAGAAGAAGCAAAGTTTTAGGGAAATAGATCTTTTTTATGAAACGATTCGTATAATTATGTAGTTCTAACAAATACATAAGAAAGGTCTGTAATGTTTAAGTATTTCATGATATTTTCGCTTCTTGCATCAATATCTTTTGGCTGTTCATTTTTTGAAAAGTCCTTTATGACAAAAAAGACATCATTTAACAATAACCCCGAAAAAAACAACATGCAAAAGAAGGATATGGATACGGCAAAGCTGGAAGAGGCAACTCTGGGCGGAGGATGCTTCTGGTGCATCGAAACGATATTTGAAGACCTCAAAGGTGTTGCAAAGGTTGAATCCGGTTATTCCGGAGGTACTTTAAAAAACCCGAGCTACCAGGAAGTCTGCACCGGCACAACCGGGCACGCAGAGGTCATACGTATTTACTTTGATCCTTCGGTGATAACCTATGAGCAGATATTGACAGTTTTTTTCCATGTGCATGACCCGACCACTCTGAACCGCCAGGGCGCAGATGCAGGCACGCAGTACCGCTCAGTAATTTTTTATTCCGGCGATGAGCAGAAAAAAACAGCAGAGAAGGTAATTGATGATATCACAAAATCCGCTTTATGGAGTGACCCGGTCGTAACAGAAGTGACAGAACTGAAAGATTATTACCCCGCGGAGGATTATCACCAGAATTATTTTAAGGATAACCCCGAAAAATCGTACTGTTCTTTTGTCATAGCTCCGAAAGTAAAGAAGTTTTATAAAGAATTCGGGTATTTACTGAAAGAAAATATAGAAAAATAGCTCTGATCTTTGTAGAGAGAGGTCTGTGACCTCTCTCATAAACATTATTAGACAGGTCTGAGACCTGTCTCTACAAAACATAACAGATTCAAAATGTTTTAACTGGGTGTTCAACAAAATGATCACCCTTTTTAATTTTAATAGCCCTATTTTTGTAAAAAATCAGATCAAGCATGTCAAATAAATTTATTCCTCTGCTGCTAATTATCGTTGCTGTTAATATTTCATTTTCACAGAACATAAATTTAAGCCTGAAAGAAAGCCATAGCAGCAGCGGACTGCATTACAGGAAAGCAGACCTTCCTTTTCCTTTGTTCGCTCTGGGAATTGTGGCTCTCATCAGCCCGATGGTTGTTTTTGAGGATAAGAAAGTTTTTTTCGGCTTAACGAAAGAGGTGTCCCTGGGCAAATATCCATACGGGAGAGTATCATTTGAATATTCTTATATTTTCAGAAGCTATAACACAAGCCACCTGCGTTTTTCATATAACTATGATTTCTTTTATGAAACCAATATGTACATTGCCTTTGCGCTAAGCCCCGGGGTGGGGTATTTTACCGATACCAAAAATAAAGGATGGTTTGGCCAGCTGGCAGCCGGTGCAATAATTGCGATGAGCGAGTATATTACTTTCTACCCGAACCTGAAGTACCGGTATACTTTCATTAATGAAAAGACAAAATCCGATATACACGATGTTTCGCTCGGTGTTGCCTTTGTTTTTTATTTGTAGCCAGTAAAGAACCCCGGCTTCCGTACGCAATTTTAATGGCTTAATCAATGCCTGTACGGGATTATAGGGTTAGAGTTCTTTACAATTATATTCAACAATTTTTCATATATTTACAAAATTAATTCAATCAAAATCATATGGAACCAGCAGTATCATATCCGTCTTCAGATAGTTACCAGGGTAAAAAAGTCTACGGCAAGAAATCCGGCTGTATGGGCCTGGGATGCTTCGGTATAATCGGGTTAATTGTAATTCTTGTAATAATCGGAGTAGTGGGCTATATCTTTGTCTTTCCGGCGCTCACACCCAACAGTATCAGCGGATCGATGCTTGATGCCGTTATTGTGCCTTCGAAAAACGGAGAGCAAAGATTATGGGTGCTCACAGACGGTTCGTTTAATTTCATACAGACTACCAAATCACCCGGAAGAACTTCGACAGGAAGGGAATGCTACTTCTGCAAGACATGGACTTATATTATCGACCCGAAAGATAAGAGCATACTAAAAAAGATTAAGACTCCATACGAAGATATTATCACACAGATCGATATGGTTGTCAATAACGGCAAGGTGTGGACCTTCACCCGTGAATACGGAGAGAACGGGCCAAGGATAGAGGCATTTGACCCTGAAACGGGAGAGAAGACAATGGAGACCAAAGACTTCGTCGCCAAATACCCTGAGCTAAGTGCAGGACTCACGGAAGTTCATTATGACCCCGAGGGCAATGATGTTACAGTGAAAACCAAGGATGGTAGGGAAGCGATTTACGATCTGAATGACGGGAAACTCTATAAAAATGCAAGTGACCAGAGAGAAGCTTCGATGAAAGACTCAACAGATTTTGTTATCGCAGTTCTCACACCGGAAGATAATTCATCGAGCCCGAGGAAAAAGCTTTATAAAGCCTACGGTAAGAAGGCAGTTTTGCTGGATAACAAGTCAAGCATTCAAAGCTATGCCGGAAAGCCCGATCATCCTTTCATAAAGGATAAAGTGAAGATCGAAAAGATGACCGACAGAATTTTCCTTGAAGGCATAATTTACCACGAGGACCAGGATTGCGCAATTGTTATTCACCTCGACCAGCTCGGAAAGAAATCCAAACGCATGATGACCTGTGTTGACCTTGAAACAGGTAAAGAAATGTGGACAGTTCCCTCTGATGAAATGTTCAAAGAAATGAGAATTGATGAAGAAGATGATGCTTTTTCAAGTTTGTTCTTTACAAAGTCCAATATCGGTGTAAAGCGCTCCGGCAGCCTTGTAATTTTACAATTGAAAAACGAAGGCATTATGGGCTTTGATTTCAAAACCGGCAAAAAGCTCTGGGAAATGGATATATAAGAAAATTTTAATCGTAATATGAAAAAAATCCTGAAAATAATATTTGTTGTTTTAATAATCGGATTAATTGTCATTCAGTTTGTCAACAGGCCTGATAAAACAACTTCATCTGAAGTAACCCCCGCTCACATTACAAAGCAGCTTAACGTGCCCGCTGATGTTGAAAACATTCTTAAGCGGTCATGCTATGACTGCCACAGCAACCATACAAAATGGCCGTGGTATTCAAGCGTTGCCCCGGTTTCATGGCTTGTTGCCGATGATGTGGAAAGCGGAAGGAAAAAAATGAATTTCAGCGACTGGACAAAACTTTCCGAATCAAAAAGAGAAGCACGCCTTAATGATATTTGCGAAGAAATAAAAGCAGATGAAATGCCTCTGCCTAAATACCTCGTATTACACGGCGATGCGAAGCTCAGCCAGGGGGATAAGGATATTTTGTGCAGGTGGGCTGAAACGGAATTGAAAAAGCTCGAAGATGCAAACCCGGAAAAGTAATTTTGTTTTGTCATTGTAAGAAGTCACTAATTCATAATGTAATAAATATCAATGCCTCATTATCCGTTCCATTTTTCTTTTCTGGTAAAGGACCTTGAGTCAACACGCGCATTTTACGGCTCATTGCTTAACTGCAGTGAAGGAAGAAGTACGGATTCGTGGGTAGATTTCGATTTTTACGGTAACCAGCTTTCGATGCATGTTTCCGATGAGGTTCCGGCATCAATCCCCTGCGGAGTAGTGGATAAAGTAATCGTACCGATCCCCCATTTTGGCTGCATTCTGCCATGGGATGAATTTCAATTGCTTGCAGATAAACTTCTGTCTTCAAATGCTGAATTCATTATTAAACCGACCATTCGCTATGCAGGCCAGCCGGGTGAGCAGGCAACAATGTTTTTTAAAGACCCGAGCGGCAACAGCCTTGAGATCAAATGCTTCAGGAACCCTCAGAATATTTTCTCCCTCAATGAGCCGGAAAAGGCAACTTAAACTCAAAGTCTGATGAAATTCCCGAAATCGCCCGCCCCGGACGTGCTGATAATTGGCGGCGGAGTTATTGGAGCAAGCATTGCCTACCACTTGAGCGCTAAAGGAGTAAAAAATATCCTCGTAATTGAAAAAGGCTCCGGATACGGCGGCGGCAGCACATCTAAAGCTACCGGCGGTTTCCGCGCACAATTCGGCTCGGAAATAAATATTAAGCTTTCATTATTATCCCGAAAGAAATTGCTTGAGTTCGAAGATGAACACGGCATAAGCCCGGGATTTCTTCAGTATGGTTATTTGTTCCTTGCACAAAATGAAAATGAACTGGCAAAGCTTAAAGCAGCAAATGAAATTCAGGTTACTTGCGGGCTTACAGAAGCTGAAATCCTTACAGCCGGTGAAATATTTAAGTTAAACCCGCATATAAATACTGATGTGATCACAGGCGGTTCGTTTTGCAATACAGACGGATTCATCTCTCCCATGCAGATCTTAGACGGGTATATTAAAAGCGCGAAGCGAAACGGGGTAGTCTTTCAAAATGATACGCAAGTTACAGGTTTTGATGTTTTAAACGGAAGAATTCAATCCGTCACTACAACAAAGGGAATCATAAACCCCGGATATGCGGTTAATGCTGCCGGAGCATGGGCTGGAAAGCTTGCAGAGCTTGCGGGTCTGGAGCTGCCTGTAAAGCCTTTAAAGCGGCAGGTTGCATTGATCTCTGAAAAGAACATTCTGCCGGTGAATTTGCCGATGACAATATGGGTTGATAACAGCTTTCATTTCAGAATGCGTGACAAACAATTGATCCTGCTTATGCCTGAGGAACCCGAAAATAAAATGCCCTTTAATTATGATGCGGAATCATCATGGCTAAAAAAGGTTAGTGCCGTTGCAATGGATAGAATTCCGGCAATGCGGAATTGCAGTATTGATACTGCAGGCTCGTGGGCAGGTTCATATGAAATGTCGCCTGACGAACATGTGATAATTGGAAAAGCCCCGGGTATTGAAAATTTCTATCTCGCTAATGGTTCATCGGGGCATGGTGTAATGCATTCACCTGCAATCGGCCAGCTGCTTGCAGAAATAATTACGGACGGCAGTGCATCAGCTATAAATATTCATGCATTAAGGGCGGAAAGATTTGCAGAAGGAAACCCTGTAAAACAAATTGAGTTCTTTTGACGCTGTTTCATAAAAAGGTTTAAATATGAGAAAGGTATCCAGAGAAAGTACGGTTAACTGTACCATTGAAAAAGTTTTTGATTTCTTCAGTGATGCACGGAACCTCCAGCAGCTTACACCGGATGACCTGAATTTCAGGATACTTACTCCAATGCCCGTTGTGATGAAAGAAGGAACACTGATTGACTACAGGATCACACTCGCAGGAATTAAGTTCAGGTGGCGGACTGAGATAATTGAATGGGAGCCGCCGCTAAGATTTGTTGACAGGCAGCTTAAGGGTCCGTACAAAATTTGGGTGCACGAACACCTGTTTATACCGGAAGGCAGCAGGACAGTAATGATCGATAATGTTGAGTTCATATCAAAAGGCTGGATATTTGAACCTGTTATATACCGGCTCTTTGTCAGAAAGAAGCTGGACAGGATCCTGGATTACAGACAAAACAGATTTAAAACTATATTTGGATAGTAATTTCAAAAATTAATTTGTTTTAAACGCAGTTGCTGGCCTGCGGTTCTTTTTTGAGTTTTATTTTATTCTATGCATTATTAATTTTGAGGCAAAAGACGCTGATGAAAAACTTATGGACAAAATATCATTTAAGAATTCTTAAGAAAGAGTATCCTGCAAAAGGAGCAAAGTATGTTGCCAAGCGGACCGGCCATCCGGTAAGCTCTGTAGTAATTAAAGCTAATTCGCTGGGGATCTTCTCAAGTTCCGTCCGCAGATGGACTCAGTTCGAGGTTAATTATCTTCTTAAGAATTACTCTAAAAAGCCGCTGGATTCCATCGCCCGGTCGCTTAAACGCAGTCCGGTTTCTATTGACGGCAAAGCCCGGCAGCTTAAGATACACGTTCCCAAACCCAAGAAATGGTCGGAGGAAGAACTGAACCTGCTTCGGCAATTATGGACAGATAAAAGTTTTTCTATTGATGATGTAGCGGCAAAACTGGGCAAGACCCGGCCGGCTACTCATTTTCAGGCCTGGAAGATGGGTTTGAGGAGGCCGCAGGTCTGGCATTTCTGGACACAGGAAGAGACGCAGTATCTTAAGAAAAACTTTAAGAAGAAGTCTCATACGGAAATAGCAAAAGACTTAGGCATGACCAAAATTGCAGTTTTTCATAAAGCGATAAAATTAGGTTTAAGATTAAAGCGTGCACCGCATCCATGGACTGAAGCAGATGATGCATATATCAGGGAGAATTACAGAAAGATACCTACAAGAGAAATCGCGCAAAAGTTAGACAGGAGCCTTGATGCAATCATTAATCGTGCAGGCCCTCTGGGAATTTCGAAGAAAAGAAAATAATTAAAGCGGAAAAACCTGTGTAATTTGAATGCTGTTGCCGCCAGAAGTAGTGTCGCTGGTGAGAACACCAGCGACGGCGGAGAACTTTCTTTTCTTTGTGCTTCTAAAAAACGGCCTATGAAAATTGCCTGAAATTATAATGAAAGACACAGAACTGCACAAACTCCGCTATCCCGTTGGAGAGTACAGCACCAAAAAAAATATCACCTCCGGTGATGTTACAGGCTACATCGAAACAATTGAAACATTTCCTGAAAAACTGAAACTGGCAGTTAAGGGCTTAAATGATACACAGCTTGATACACAATACCGTGCAGGAGGGTGGACGATCCGCCAGGTTGTTCATCATGTTGTTGACTCACACATAAACTCTTATACAAGATTTAAACTGACCTTAACCGAAGACACACCTGCAATCAGGCCGTATTTTGAAGACCGATGGGCAGAATTACCCGATGCAAAATCCGCGCCGGTTGAGCTTTCTCTTCAGCTTCTTGAAGCTTTGCATAACCGGTGGGTTGTGATGCTGAAAGACATAACCAATGATGAGCTGAAAAGAAAATTCTTTCATCCGGAAAGCAAACAGGAAATGGCTCTTGATGAATTAATGGGACTCTATGCATGGCATTGCCGTCATCACCTTGCGCATATAACCGAACTGAAAAAAAGAATGAACTGGTGATTTCCCCGAAAAATTAGAACAGCAGTTGATTATGGAATGATTATGGAAAGTTTTTGGATAGATATTACCGGCTGGATCGGTTCAGGATGCGTACTTGCAGCTTATGGAATGCTCAGTCTGCACAGGATCACTGCCCGTTCAAAGCTGTACCAGGCATTGAATATTTTGGGAAGTTTATGCCTTATCGTTAACACCGTTTTTTACAGCGCTTACCCTTCAGCTTTTGTGAATATAGTTTGGCTCTTAATTGCTATATTTGCATTGATAAATATCTTCAGCCGAAAACATAATGAGCATACCTGATATTAACAAAGAACAGCTGTATAAAATAGCTGACCATTTAAAGCCGTATATTCACAGAACACCGGTTTGGAGATCATCATCATTAAATAAGATTGCCGGGTGCGATCTGTTTTTCAAATGCGAAAATTTTCAGAAGACAGGTTCATTCAAAATACGCGGCGCAATGAACGCCGTACTATCCAAAACCGGCGATGAGCTGAAGCGTGGGGTTCTTACGCACTCTTCCGGTAATTTCGCCCAGGCTCTTGCTTATGCTGCTTCATGCCTTGGTATTAAGGCTGCAATTGTAATGCCCGAAAGTGTTATCCCAACAAAAAGAGATGCCGTGCTGGGTTATGGAGCGGAGATAATATACTCCGGGAACCTTCCGGAAGACCGCGAGAGCAAATGCGCAGAAGTTATCGAAGAAACAGGAGCATTATTCATTCATCCTTCAAACGATATTAATGTAATTCTCGGGCATTCATCGTGCGCAATCGAACTGATAAGCGATACTGAAGATCTTGATTATGTTTTCTGCCCCGTTGGCGGCGGGGGACTTATAAGCGGAATTGCTCTTGGGTTTAGCGTATTTTCCCCGGGCACAAAGGTCATAGCCGGAGAGCCATTGAATGCCGATGATGCATATCAGAGCCTCAAAGCCGGAAAAATAATTCCCCAGAAAGATCCTGATACTATTGCTGACGGGCTCAGGACATCGCTTGGAGATGTAACTTTCCCGGTAATTCAGAAATATGTAAATGAAATTATCCGTGTGAGCGAGGAAGAGATAATTTCTGCTATGAAACTGATATGGGAAAGAACGAAAATTATTGCCGAACCTTCCGGTTCGGTTGCGCTTGCTGCAGCTTTGCAAAAGTCAGCGGAATTTAAAGGTGCAAAAATTGGCATTATTGTTTCAGGAGGGAATGTAAATCTTTCAAAACTCCCTTTTTGAACTAAAATAAATGACGGAAAAAAACTTCAATATGAATTCGTTTCATCACAGTATTTATCTCAATAAACCTGTGAGTGAAGTCTATAAATATGCTGCAACTCCGGACGGATTCACAAAATGGTTCATTGGCGAATCAGAATTCATTTCCGGAGGCGGAAAAAGGCGGGGAAAAGATGAAATTGTTGCTGCCGGCGATAATTACACCTTCAGGTGGCTGGCAAAGGATCTTTCGGTAACAGGTGAAGTGCTCCGGGTTTCGGATAATTCATCGATATTGTTCACATTCGGAAGTTCCTTTATTGTGACCATCACTGTAAAAGAAGATAACGACAGAACACTTTTTACTTTAACGCAGGAATATAGTAAATCCGCTGAGCCAAATGAATTTGCCCACATTAACTGCTGTGTATGCTGGGCATTTTTTGTTACAAACCTGAAATCAGTGTTAGAATACGGGAACGACCTGCGTGAAACCCAAGCAAATAGCGAAGAACTTGTTAACAGGTAAAAAAACAGAGACAGATTTTCGGTCTGTCTCTGCTGTAAATGAATAGGGTTTTGCTGTCCGCTCTTCATTTATTCATTTATTTCTGAAGTATTTTCCGTTCTGCAATATTTAATAAAGCTTCTGCCCGAATTTCTCTACGCGGTTCTTTACTGCGGGAATTGTCCTTAAATAATCATAAATCGCACCAAGATCTTCCTCTGTTAAGCCTGCATAAACAGTCCATGGCATTACTGTCTGGAATTCGCCCTGTCTGTATGGAGTATTCCCGAATTCAGGTCTGCTGCAATCTTTGAATTTCTTTATGAACTGCTCTTTTGTCCATAACCCCAGTCCTGTTTCGTTATCGGGTGTAAGATTGCCTGTTCTTACAACTGTATTTCCGGGAAGCTTTATCTCGATGCCGCCGGAGAGATACTTGCCCGGTATGGGCTCGCCTCCGTCAGATGGTGTATGGCAATCGGTACAGCTTGCTCCTTTAACCATGTACTCACCGTATGCAACCGAGTTGGAAATATCTGGCTTAACCGAGAACTGTTTTTTAGTAGGCATGGTTTTCATAAGCATACTTACCGGGAATTTAGGTTCTGATCTTGGCACATCGTTTTTTATTGAAGGAAGAGTCCTTATGTATGCAATTACCGAGTAAATGTCTTCCTTATCCATTTTTCCGTATACAAGGTACGGCATCAACGGGAAAAGCGCAGAGCCGTCTTTGCTGATACCTTCGGTTATTGCTCTGAGTACTTCGCCGTCGGTCCAGTTTCCTATCCCGTATGGAGTTATGTTCCTTGAGTAAAATGTGCCCGGCATTCCAATTTCCTCGTCAAATTTCTCCCCTCCCATTCCTTCAGTTCCGGGTTTTACGGGTCCGGAGAGCTTGCTGAAATCCCTTGTTGAGTGGCAGTCAACACAGGCAGCAGAATGATTGAAGATATATTTCCCTCTTTCAAGCCTTGCAGGTGTGATTTCAATCTTGATATCTTCCACTGCTTCAACCTTTGGGAATTGCCGGTTAAAGTATACATATCCTGATATACCCAGCACAACTAATACTATTAAGAATATTGTTACTATTTTTTTAAACCTTTTCATTTTTAATTTTCCTGTATTTTATTGATTGTTTAATTTTTCGTTTTTACTTTCTTCATCCCCCTTTTGAGTATCTAAAGAGGGAATCCGAAAGACTGCCCTGGAGGTGCAGTTTTATATACTGATCAGAACTTTTTTACCTTGAAGATCAGGTATATCTCTGAAACAATTACTGCTGCGAGGATTGAAAATATTGCAAATATTGTGATCATTTTTTTGTTCTCTTCTTTCTATTGTTTAATAAATTTTTATTTCCAGTTGTTTTTTTGCATTTACTCTGTGCTCTCCGTTTTCCGGAAGTTTTTCTTCCTTTTGAAATTCCTTGCCTGGCTCCGGGGTTTTTTTTGTCTGCTGCGTCCCCGGGATCGAGAGCAGTACCATGACGAAAAAAAGTGATAACAGGTGTTTTAATATTTTATTGTACATATTCTTTTTGATTATTAATTTCGAAACAAAGATACCCGTCGGATGCTTTTTTAAAAAATCGAATTTCTTCATAAATTAAAGCCCGGTTTGTCCGTAACGAACTTAATAATTTGCAAAAATGCTCAAAAATCGTTATTTTTCGCAGAATTTGCATTAATTTTGGAAGGAAAAACTTAAACTCAGTTGAAAACCGTAAGCGACGATCTTTACCGTTTGATCAAGTCTCTGACAAAACCAGAAAAGGGATATTTTAAGAAATTTGCGGCAAAAAATGCTTCCGGAAGCAAACAGAATTATATTGTCCTTTTCGACGCTGTTGACAGCATGAATTCATATGATGAGGGACTTCTGAAGAAGAAACTGAAAAATGATCCTGTATCAAGGCAGCTTTCTGTTTACAAAGTATATCTGTTCAACCTTATCCTTAAATCACTGAGTCAATACGGCGCTTTTGATAATTCCGCCAGCCGGATAAAAGAGCTGCTGGATTATTCGAAGACACTTTCGTCGAAAGCTCTTCATAAAGAGGCACTGAAACAGCTGAAGAAAGCCAAAGAACTTGCTTATAAATTCACAAATTTTACACTCCTGCTGGATGTTTTGATAGCCGAAAGGAACATCATCACCGTACTTCCCGATAAAAATATCCGTGAGGCAAGAAAGCAGTTATACGAAGAAGAGCTTGCAGTTACCGAAAAACTCAGGAAATCCTTTGAGTACAGCTGGCTTTCGGATCAGATGGTAATATGTGTTGAACAAAAAGGAGATTTCAGGGAAGAAGACAAGCTGAGGGAAATGGAAAAGATAATTTCTTCTCCACTGATGAGAACATTTTCTAGCGCAAACGAACATAATATGAAGTTCTATTACCTTCACACGCACCTGTTCTATAATCTCGGGAAAAACAGGCTTGATGAAGTGAGGAAGTTATTGCTCAAAGAAGTTGAGCTTCTTGAAGCCGAAAGTCATTTCATTGATGATAATCCGAAAAATTATTCGGGTTCGCTGATAAATCTTCTGCTGTTTTCGCAAATGACAAATTCGCGAAAAGATGTCAGGGAGTCTGTTATTAAGCTGAATGCACTCCGCAAAAAGCTTAAGAACAAAGTAAGCCTTCAGCTTGAACTGCATATACTTTTTCATGCCGCAAATACTGAAATGCTTATTTACCGTAATTCCTGCGATATGACAAGGGGCAGGATTGCTGCAAGAAAGATAGAAACGGAATTACCCAAATACCCCAATGAAGTTCCGCAGCAGCTCAAAGCTGCTCTTTTAAGTAATTTGTGTTCTTTTTATTTTCTTGACAGGAAGTATGAAATGGCCCTTTCTGCAGTCAACAGGCTGCTGAAGGAAACCAGTGTGAATTTTAAAAGCGATATTAATTTCTTTGCTAGGATCATGCAGCTTGTGATCCACTTTGAACTGAAGAATTACGACCTGCTTGAGTATCTTGCAGGCTCTGCAGCAAATTTCTTCAAATCGCAAAAAAGAGCTTTCAAATTTGAAAATCGTCTGATAAATTTCTTCAGGAATATTGTTAAACAAAACCCCTCGGAATTCACCGGTTCTTTTGAGGAGCTGCTTTTTAAACTAAAGAAAACCCCGCAGGATCCGGAGGGTTATAATCTGCAGTCTTATTTTGATTTTATATCCTGGGCAGAAAGCCGGGTTTCCGGTAAAACCCTTGTTGAGATAATTAAAGCAAAAAGATAATTAATCCGTCAGCAAAAGCTGTATAATAAAAAGACCCGGTATAAAACCGGGCCTTTTGAAATAATATTGAAACGGAGAATCTCTCTTTATTTTACCAGCATCATCTTCTTGGTGTCGGTAAAATCACCGGAGCTTAATGTATAGAAGTAAACACCGCTTGAAAGCGACGAAGCATCGTAATCAACCAGGTAATTTCCTGCAGGCTTCACTTCATTTAAGAGAGTGGCAATCTCTCTGCCCAGAATGTCATAAATAACAAGTTTTACCAAACCTGATTTTGGAATTGAAAACTTGATATTTGTGATCGGGTTAAACGGATTAGGATAGTTTTGTGACAAACTGAACTGGCTTGGAATTTCGTTGTTGTTTGGAATTAGACCTGTAAATATATTCGGCCCGCATCCTATTACATCAAAGTTTGATATTCCTGCGCCATTGTAACCGCCGGGTAAAAATATTTTGAGAGTGTCATTTACCACTCTGCCTGCAACACCGCCAAACATATTAGATACGCCGCCTGCCGGTTTCCCTGATATTGCTCTAATCCATGCATTACCGGAAATACTCCATACGAAAACCGAATCCAAATATCCTCCGGGTCCGCCTCTTTCTCCGCAAACAGAATAATAGGCATTACCCATTGCAAATCCGCCAAGCCTGCTTAATCCTGTGTATGAAACCGGGAGCGGCAAATCCGGACCTGCTGCCCATGTTATTGTTGACGCATTGGAGCCAATTGTACCGATCTGGAATGATTTCGTGAACGGGAATCCTCCGGAAATAAATATCTTGTTGCCCGAAAGTCCTGCTGCCTGTGACCTTCTGGCTATTGCAAACGGTGTTGAAGTTCCCCATGAATTGGAGGCAATTCTATAGAAGTAAACTGTTGTGCCGCCGCTAGCCCATGGGCCGCCACATACAAATAAAACACTGTCACCCCAATTAACAGTAGAGTGTCCCGATAGCGCTGCCGGCATCGGGGCTTTCAAAGTCCATACACCAGCGCTGTATTCATAGATATCGGTAGAACCCGTTGTAACAGCAGCGCCGCCGCCGACAAAATAGAGCTTACCGTTTGCTGCGGTTAAAGTCCCGCCCGCTTTTACAACCGGAAGAGGAACACCGGTTGTCCACGTGCCGCCCAAAGAATATCTGTAAATTGTATTTGCAGCAACGCCAGTTGAGCTTGGTGCCTGAACAAAAAGAGTATCACCTAACCATGCAGAGGCCTGATAAAAAGTAGCAGCAGGCATCGGGGGATAGGTATTCAATGCGCACCAGTTTGAACTGTAATAGTTTGGTACTGGGGGGCCAGAACTTATTGTTACGCCGCAATTTAATGTAGATGTAGAAACGCTGCTGTAAACGAACGGACATGTACCTACACTCCAGTTTCTTCTGTTGCCTGTCAATGTTGTTGTACACATTGGGAAACCCGTAGCCGGGGTACCAAGACAATGGCCCATTTCAACTATCAGAGCTTGTGCAGGGTTATATGGAAATGGAGTATCTAATGTAATTTCAACCCATGTTCCACCTGTTGCATTAATTAAATAACTGGGCCTTGAAAATACCGTGGTCATTGGTGAATAGTAAGAGCCTGTAGGTAAAGCTGTAATCGCAGCCTGCCCGAATTTAATTTCAAATGTTGTATAGGTTACATTATTAATAGGATATGTATCGCCTACCCTGAACCAGAATTTTGTAATATTGCCAGCCGGTGCCGGTGTCGGCTGACTGAGATCACCGGCCAGTAACAGCCATTGAGCATTCTTTCCGGCAGCAATGCCAAGGGGGAATGAATTGTTTGTTCCGTTAGTATTATAATTATAATACTGCGGGAGCTGTGCCATCAATGAACCTGAAAATGTGAGCAAAAGTAACAGAAATACTGCCTTTAAAAAAATGAACCGATAGAATGTTTTCATAATTAAAAATTAATTTAAGTTATTGAAATAGTAATTCTAATTCCCGAAGCATTTTTTTCTAATTTCTTTCGATCAATAGAAGATAAAGAACGTATTAGTGAACATCAATCATTGAAAATTGACGGCTGCTCAAAAATCAAATACCTAAATGTGATGGATTCGTATAAATATATTATAATTATTCAAAATCAACAAGGGGTAATGAATTCCTACAAATATAGGCGATAATTCCTACAAATACCGTGATATAAATTATTATTTTTTAATGTTTTAATGTTTATTTAGCTATGAAGCAGGGTTTCTGCTCTAAGAGAACAGTCAGCAAAAGCTGTATAAATAAAAAGGCCCGGTATAAAACCGGGCCCCCTGAAAAACTGCTTAAAACTGAATTCTCTCTTATTTTACCAAGAGCATCTTTCTCGTCTGTTTAAAATCACCTGATTCCAGTCTGTAGAAGTAAACACCGCTTGAAAGTGAGGAAGCATCGAAATCTACTACGAAGTTTCCTGCATTTCTGAATTCATTAACAAGTGTTGTAACTTCTCTGCCCAGCACGTCAAATACAACAAGTTTTACCATACCGCTTGTCGGGATAGCAAACTTAATATTTGTTGTCGGGTTGAACGGATTAGGATAATTCTGTGACAGGTTGTAAGCATTCGGGATCTGATTGTTTACAGTTTCAATTCCGGTTAGGCATGCCGGTAATTCAGCTTTGTTCCATGTTGCTGTAATTTCAGCAGGTGTAAGAACCCTGTTATATAACCTGAATTCATCCATTCTGCCGCCTGCATTCAAACCAAAAGCGCCGCCGGTATATCCTGCAACTCTGAAACCTGTACCGGTTGGCAAATTTACAGCGCGGGGATTTGTACTTAAAAGTGTTCCATTTCTGTAGATCAGAATATTTGTTCCATCATAAACAAAATGGAAATAAAAACTACCCGGCATCGGGCATGCAATAATTATATCTGTAAATGGACCTCTGAATAATATATTATTAGGTAATGCTGCACCGCCATAGAAACAACGGAATGCCGTAGAACCCGGGTCGCCAAACAAATATGTCGGGTTACCTGTGGTGGTTTCGCCTAGATCTTTTACCCAGAAACCAATTGTCCAGTTTGTAGCTGCTAAGTTGCAGTTCCAGCCCGGTAAAATACCGGTTGTTCCTGTTGCGCCTGTTCCAACCATACAGGTATCATACATACCGCCCGGCCCAAATGTACCGGTATATGGTGATGGATTTGTTCCGACAGGTGCGCTTGCAGTGTTAGGTGTGGTTGTTGCTGTACTGTTTTCCCACCTGTAGTAAAGAAGCTCGGGTACTGCACAAGGTCCGGCACCGGCAGGAACATGAGCTAAACCTGTTGCCTGAGCTGTATACGTGCAAAGTACCGGCTGGAATGCGCCTGTTGTTGTATCTATTTTCCTTAATTCAGGTCCTGTTGAGTAATCCATTGCATAGAATGTATTATCGTTAGGATCAACGCATCCATCCTGGCCGAAATTTGTGTTTGCGCCAAGAGGACCAACAAGTGTTGCTACACCGGTTGTTTTATTCCATTTGTACAGGTTATCTAAAACGATATCCCATGAAAATAAACTGTACTGTGCTCCCGGACGGCCTAAAACTGCAATAGCGCCTGCGCAGGTTGCCGATGGTGTTCCGATAGGTGTGCATACACCGGTTACAATGTTTACTGTGAATATCTGTGATACTGCCAGGCTTGATGATACACCGTAAACGTTTGTTCCGTCCCAGCACATACCTGTAAAGTTTGCCTGAGGAACGCCTGTCATATTAACAATAAATGTATGAACACCCGTTACTGTATCAACTGACCATAACTGGAACGGTGAAGACTGGTTATACGTATATAGAATACCATTCCTGTACATCAAACCGCCCGGAAAAGTAATTGTAAAAGGTGCGCCAATATTTGTGATGGTGCAGCTTTCCATGAATGATTTACCGATCTGGAATGTTGGTGATGAGGAAATCTGTGTGAACGCGCGTGTTCCAACCTGAGCATCAAAAACAGGGCTTATGGGTGCTATGTTTTTAACATATGGTGCAGGTCCAAGTGAATTTGGCACATCCTGTGAATAGCCGGCAAAAGTCAAACAGAAAAAAGATAGAAGCAGCAATGAAATCTTTAAATAGGTTCTCATTCTTAGTCTCCTTTTTGATTTTATAGGTTATAATTCCATAAATAGAATTATTTGATAAAATAAGTTCGAATGTGTTAAGATGGAATAGAGTAAATATATGCTAATAATTTAAAATCAACAAGGTGTAATAAGATTCCTACAATATATCGTAGAATATCTTACTTTGACAATTTATGTCTCTATTACCTGGTCTTAAATTTAAGTATATGTATTTTACTAAATTACCTATAAACTTAAATTAATGCAATTAATCACCAAGTACATCTTTCCAGGCATCGGCTGCATCATTGAACCTGAACCTGTAACCCAGTTCCATTATCTTCCGGGGCAGAGCTTTTCTTCCGGATAGAACTACATTTGCCATTTCTCCTGCAATAAGTTTGAGAGCAAATGAGGGAACAGGAAATAATGCAGGTCTGTGAAGCGCTTTTCCGATATCTCTGCTGAATTCTTTCATGGTAACCGGGTTTGGTGCCGCAGCATTAACAGCACCAAATACATTACTGTTATCAACAGCAAACAAATAAATCCCGGCAATGTCATCAATATGTATCCATGATACATATTGCCTGCCTGTGCCAAGGGGTCCGCCCACGAAAAATTTGTAGGGCATGGTTATTTTTTTGACTGCGTCAGAATTACGCGCTATTACAAATCCGGTTCTTAATGTAACCACACGGATCCCAAACGGCGCAGCTTTGAAAGCTTCCGCCTCCCAGTCCCTTGTTAATGTACCAGGATAGTCACCCGCAGGCGGGGTTTCTTCGTAAACATCTTCGCTTCCTCTTTCACCGTAATAATCAACTCCTGATGCGCTGACTAAAACCTCCGGCCTGTTTTTTATTTTTGAGATCAGTTCAACAAGAAGCCGGGTTGTGTTTATTCTGGAATCATAGAATTCCTTTTTCGATCTTTCATTCCATCGTTTTGAACCCAGGTTTGCACCTGCAAGATTTATTACCGCGTCTATCTTCTCATCTTTGAGTGAATCAAGGTCACCAAACCCGGCAATTTTCCCGGCGCCGGGCAATTTTCTCCGGGCGGTTTTAGGATCTGTTGATAGAGCAATGAACTCATCTCCTCTGTTAACGATAGCCCGTGAAATATAGCTGCCAATTAGACCCGTAGCACCGGTGATTAAAATGGTTTTTTTCATGAATATTCTAATACTCTTTTGCGTGTCAGGTATTTATTTGGATATTTTTCTGAAATCATTCTGTTGTGATAACTTAAGATGGAGACAGGTCTAAGACCTGTCTCTACAGTTTTCTTCCCCTTAGTTCTTAGACCTCTCTCTAATTATTAAAATGGAAACAGGTGTTTCTCTCTTGACTTTCTATTCAATACTGTCTTCTCAAAATTATTCCTGTCCCATTCCCATCTTAGCGGATTGAAATAAATGTATTCTCTGATTCTCTCGAATTCTCTTTCACTCCTGATTATTCGGTCATAATAATTCTTCTGCCAAAATGAAATACCCTTGGTATTTCCGGCTAAATTGATCTTCCTTGTTGAAAATGACTTGAACGCCCTGATCAGTTCTGAAACGGGGTATCGTTTTGAAACCTCTGTAGAGACAGGTCTCAGACCTGTCTCCTTTTTTTCAATTTCGAAACTAATATCTTTTGGATAAATTAGTATAATTATTCCGTGGATATGATTTGGCATAATTACAAATTGATCCAATATACAATTATCATAATGAAAAGACAGATCATTCCAGCATTTGATTGCAATTTCTGAATAAATATTACCTTCGAATTTACCATTTCTTACGGTTCCCATTACCTTTTTCATGCCTGTTGTACAAATAGTTATGAAATAAGCTCCTTCAGTTGAATAATCATAGCCTTTCAACCTGTTTGATTCAATTCTATATTTACCTGAGTATTTTTCCTGACTCATTATGAAAATTTTTTTAACTTTAAAGAGGAGACAGGTCTTAGACCTGTCTCTACATAAGCTGTTATTTAATAACTCCCAAATCCCTCAAAACACTTTCCGTAATGCTCCTTCTTGCTCCGGCAAAACTTTCTGATTCGGCCTCGCTTTCTATATTGGTTGCATAGAAATAAACATTACTATCTTTTTCAACCCAGCCAACAAGCCAGCCTATATCTTTATTGTCCTGGAACCCCCACCCTGTCTTGCCCCGCATTACATAACCTGAAGTATCCGCAAGAACAATTATGCTTTTTAGAATATCAACTGAGCGCTTTGATACGGGCAGTTCATACTTATATAATTTTTTCAGAAAATCTATCTGCTCCGCCTGCGATATCTTCAGGCTGCCTTTAAGCCAGAACTGGTCAACGCCGTCACTGATATCCATATTCCCGTAATTGAATGCGGCAAGCATCTCTTTCATCTTCGCATCCCCAACGCGTCTTGCAAGCTCCTGGTAATACGGTACACATGAATATTTTATTGCTTCCCGCAGGTTCAGGTCCTTATCGCAGGCTTCGCGCCGCTTAACACTATCCCACGGAATAACAAAATTTTCATCAGCAATTACCCCGGTTTCAAGCCCGATAATCGAGTTCGGTATCTTAAATGTTGATGCGGGTGTGAACCTAACGCTGCATCTTGCCGAATCATAATAAACATATTTGTCATTATTCAGGTCATACATTACAAACGACCCCTTCACTCCAAAGGAATCAAAATATTTCCTGAAATCCTGTGAGTAAGCATTTAAAGCCGCAAATGACAAAACAAGCAAAAGAATTCTTCTCATTGAGATTGTATATATAATTTAGTCTTTAATTGTTTGCGGAATTTTCAAATATTGCTTTGTGATACAACCGGAAGAATACAAAGATAGTTTATTAAATTTTGATTTGAAATCATTTCTTGAAGAACATTCATCCGGCAATATACTCTCATTAAGAAAATTGTTCCCCGTACACTACAGGCTTTTAGCCCAACAGCTGAAACTCTATCCCAAAGCCCTGAAGAAGCTGCCTGTATTTGCAGAACATCTGTGTTATTTTACCGCCAAAAGTTTTGAGCAGTCAAGCTCTGAGGCACTCGCCGGATATAAAGCGAAGTTATTTGGCGGAAATATTCTTATCGATCTCACCGGCGGGCTTGGTGCAGATGATTGGGCATTTTCCCGCTCGTTTAACAGAGTTATTTCCGTGGATTGTGATGAAGAGC
>JANWKI010000121.1 GCA_025451455.1 Ignavibacteria bacterium | reverse complement strand
ACTGAGCGAGGGGTTAAGTTCGTCATGCCGGTTGTTATCCATCTGGTTTTCAACAAAATAGTCCGGATTCCCTATCTTACCAATATCATGGTAATAACAGCCCACACGTGTTAAGATCTGATTGGCTCCGATTTCCTTGGCTGCCTGTTCCGAAAGATTCCCCATAATGATGGAATGATGAAAAGTACCCGGAGCTTTTGATGATAAATCCCTGAGAAGCGGATGATTGAAATCACTCAATTCAAGAAAAACCAGGTCAGTTGCAATGCCAAAAACACGTTCATAAAAAATGAGAAGGCCATAGGCAAGAATCGGAGAAAGAACGGCATTCAAAGATGCAGCAAACAGCTGGCTTCTTATCATACTGAAATCTTCATATCTTTCCAGCCCTATAGCAGTGATTGTAATAGCATATCCTATGAGAATATATATCATTGATACAAAGATCTGAGACCGGTTTTTTATATCCCTTACAGAATATACTACGAGAACTGAGGCGCAAAAATTCGGGATAAGAATGTCATAATCGCCTCCCCTGACAGCCGATACAAGGATACTGATTACCATTATTGCATATACTGCTAACCTTGAATCAAAAATTATAGTAAGAAGCATTGCTGCAACAGGCACAAAAATAATATATTCAATCGGATAATTTATTTTTAACTGCAGGCTGATATAAGAAAATAAACATTGCAGCAAAATAACTGATGCTATCAAAACCAGCTTAAGGTTATTATTGTATATACTTTCCCTCATTTTATATAAAAATATACCAATGAGAAAAAGCATTATTGCAACAAATAAGAACCTGCCTGCCTGCTGCATGTAAAAGTCACTGGTTCCCATCTGTTCATTCCTGATGCGTTTATAAGATTCAAGCTTAAGCTTGGTCGCTTCGTTAATGGGTTCGTGTTTGCTTACAATTCTTTCATTTTCCCGTACGATGCCAAAAGTCTTGGGAACTGCATCGGTGACAGAAGCCAGTATTTTCCCGGTTTCAACATCGTTAAAAATGAAATCCGGATATATGAACAGCCTTGATATCTTATAAGATGCACCGGCAAGCTCCTGGTTCTTGAAAAAGCTGTTGAAATCGTTCTTTAGTATCTTATCTACCTCATTAATATCCCGCAGATCTGCCAGTTCAATTGTTTCTTCAACTTTATTCCTGATATAAGATATCTTTTGTGAAGTGATCTTTGATTTTTGGATATCAATTATTCTCTTATCGTAAACCTGATTCAGAGACTGGATTATTTTTTTCCTGAATGCATCCATCTCAGTTTGTGAATTCAGTTCACTTCTTAATCCCTTCCACTGGGCTTCGGTAAGAGTGAAATTAAGGCTCGATTTAAGCTTATTCAGAGTCTGTTCACTTGTTGTCCTTTTTTCTTCCGGCAGGGTCTTTTCACTTTCGAATTCAAGCTCGTATTCTATCACTTTCTGGAGGTTCGTAAACTGGATGTTCAACGAATCAAGCCAGTTCATCTTTGAGGTCTTCCCGGTATTAATATCAAACAAAGGAAGTACTTTGCTTTTAGCTTCTTCTACTTCATTCTTATAAACCGATTCGCTTTTGTATACCGGGAAACTAAAGGGAGCTATCAGGTCTTCCTTGCTCCAGACCATTCCGACAGTATAATCCGTTTCGATGGTTTCGTATTTGGGAAACATTGCTGCAATCAATAAAGCAGTTACTAACCCAATAAAAAACCTGACGGTTTTATCTGTATTAAATTTTGTTTTGTTCTTTTTCAGCTTTGAATATAAGATTAATTCTCTTCTTCAAGCCTAAATTAACGATAAAATAAATTTTTAATTGTGCAGTTATAAAGGTACAAATACAATGTTAGCACCGGCAAGTTCATTCAAAGAAAATAAAAACAGGAACCGCAGCGTTTATTCTCTAATTTACCTCGTAAAAAGTGGAATACCTGGTTTTTCCATCAACTACATATTGGCTCAGGATCTTTGTTGTGAGCCCGTACACTGTATCATCCATTTCATCTTCAAGGCCTTCAAATTCAGCTTCATCCTTTAATATGTAAACTTCTGTAAAACAGTTCTTTTTGGTCTTATCTTCAACAACCATATAATTATGGCCGGTATGAGACTTCATGTAGTTTTCAAGTTCTTTAATATCGGCCAGAAACTCATCCCTTTTTTCAGGGTAAACATCGTAATTTATCTGAAATAATATTCTATTCATAACTCTGCAATATAATTTTAAGCAATTATAATTGAAAGTGCTTTTTTTGACCAAATCAAATGACTTTTAGACAAAATTACAGCTTTACATAGATTCAATATGATAAAAAATACCTATTGCAATTGGACATTCAATATTAATAATACGATTTCTTTATAGTTAGCTTTTAACTAAATTTGCACATATCTGCTGATGATTTTTTCAGTATGATTTCACGAATTGTCGAATTAAACAGATTCTTGTATAAGTACCAACCTGGAAAATAATGCTGTTTCAGAATTCACTGCAAAGAACAATAAGGGCCTAAAATATCTCTTATATCTCTCATTAGGAGCCATTGGTATAATCTACGGCGATATTGGTACAAGTCCTCTTTATGCAATAAAGGAATGTTTCTCTCCTCAACACGGACTTCCTATTAATCATAATAATATACTCGGAGTCTTATCCCTTATTTTCTGGTCACTGATTATGGTTGTTACCATAAAATATCACCTTTTGATTATCCGGCTGGATAATGAAGGTGAGGGCGGGATAATGGCATTAATGGAATTAGTGACTCCCAAAAAGAACACGGGTTTCAGATATCTTATTATTATTACTTTAGGATTGTTCGGAGCTTCGCTGCTATACGGAGACGGGATACTAACACCTGCAATTTCCGTAATCAGCGCTATTGAAGGATTGAATGTTGCTACACCGTTTTTTGAAAATTATATTGTTCCCTTTACTTTAATTATTTTATTCCTTCTCTTCTATTTTCAGAAAAGAGGGACAGGTAAGATCGGAGCCATATTCGGGCCTGTTACAGTAATTTGGTTTTCTTCGCTGGCTATATTAGGAATAGTTTCAATAATAGAAACTCCTGAAGTTTTATATGCTGTAAATCCTGTTTATGCAATAAATTTTTTTATTGAAAACAGATTTCTGGGATTTGTAGTCCTAGGCTCGGTATTTCTTGTTATAACAGGAGGTGAAGCACTATATGCAGATATTGGACACTTCAATCATAAGGCAATTCAAATAGCCTGGTTTTTTCTGGCTCTTCCATCACTCTTGCTCAATTACTTTGGTCAGGGCGCGCTCCTTTTAAGAGACCCGAAAGCAGTTGAAAATCCTTTTTATCATCTTGCGCCTGAATGGGCATTGTATCCTATGGTGGTTCTCGCTACAATGGCAACAGTAATTGCATCACAGGCTGTAATTACAGGCTCATTTTCATTGACTCAGCAGGCCGTCCAGCTTGGATACCTTCCAAGGGTAAGAATAATTCATACATCAGAAGATGAACGCGGACAGATATATATTCCGCAGGTTAACTGGCTTCTGTTTATTTCAATAGTATTGTTAGTACTCGGTTTCAGGACTTCCAGCAATCTTGCAGGGGCATACGGAGTAGCTTTAACGACAACAATGCTAATAACTACAATGCTTGCTTTCTTTGCTATGAGAAAGATCTGGAAATGGTCGTTACTCTTAACAATATTAGTATGCTCTTTCTTTCTTATTGCTGACATATCATTTTTTGCTTCTAACCTGCTGAAAATTGCTCATGGAGGGTGGTTCCCGCTTGTTTTAGGTTTGGGAGTATACATGATCATGACAACCTGGAATTGGGGAAGAAAAAAGCTGCTGCATAAGATAGAAGAAGAAACCCAGCCAATTGAGAAATTCATTGACGAGGTTATGAGTGTGAGGCTTGTTTCAACTCCGGGTACAGCCATATATATGTCGAGCAATCCAAAGGGTACACCACCGGCTCTTGTAAAGAACATGAAACATAACAGGGTTCTTCACAAACAGATCATAGTTCTAAGCATAATTTTCCTTAAGATACCAAGGGTAAATACCGAAGGAACTATTGAAATCATAAACCCCACCGAAGGTTTTTACAGAGTAACAGCATATTATGGTTTTATGGATAATGCCAATATTCAGCAAATTATTGATTTACTTAACAAGAACGGTCTGATTGTAAAAATGGAAAAAACAACATTTTTCCTCGGAAGAGAGTTACTCGTGGTAAAAGACCGAAGCGGATTTATCAGGCTCCGCAAGAAGTTATTTGTACTGCTGTCAAGAAATTCACAAAGAGTAACGGAATTCTTCAATATTCCAAATGACAGGGTATTTGAAGTTGGTTCGCAAATTGAACTGTAAGTTAGAATCCTGCCCGTCTTATCTCTTCTTCATTCATTCCAAAATAATGAGCAACTTCATGTATGACAACTTCTTTTATCTTTTCCTTTAATTCTTCAATGTTTCTGCTATGTGATTCTATGTTTTTCTGGAAAAGTATAATTCTGTCCGGAGTTACTCCTGCATACCATGTTGTTCTGTGAGTGAAGGGTATCCCTGAATAAAGCCCGAGCAGAGTATATTTATCTTTAAGTCCCAGTCTCCCAAGGTCGCTTTCAGTTGGATATTGCTCAACAATAAATGCCAGGTTTTCTATCTTATCTTTAAAAGCCGCAGGAATTGACTCAATTGCTGTATCCATCATGCTATGAAATTCTTCCTCACTTACTCTTATCATTGGCTATTTTCCGCTCCGGTTAATACAAAAGGTTTGGTAATTTCTACGATACGGAATTTCTCGCTATACTTATATTTTTTAGTATATTTTGAGAGATGCTTTTTCACCCACTCTGCCATAGCCAAATAATCGTTATATTGAGATCTGTGTGCCCCGATAAGATCAATTTTCTTTTCGATAAATTTTGTGATATTTTCAAAATGATTTGGATTATTAGTGCCGAAAAAATAAAAATATTTCACAGCCATCGATTCTCCCGGATATACATACCGGTTCCTGGCAGCAAAAACTGCATCAAATACTGATTCCGCAATCACTCTGTGATCTCTATGATTCAGATTAATACTCTCGAATGATTTATTTGCAGGGTCAAAAGTGAATACCATCTCAGGTCTGACTTTTTTTATTATTTTGACAAGTTTCGCTCTGAGTTCAGCACTGTTTTCAAGGAAACAATCCCTGTAGTTAAGGAAGAATACTTTTTTAACACCAAGTTTTTTTGCGGCCTTCAGCTGTTCATTAAGCCGTATCCTGATCCTTTCATTTCTTGCTTTATGCCCGATCTTAAAGCCGTTTTCACCATTGGTTGCAACAACAAAATAAATATTATAACCTTTTTCTTTGTATTTGAACATTGTGCCGCCGCAGGAGAATTCAATATCGTCTGGGTGTGCTGAAACCGCAAGAATAACTTTACTCATT
>JANWKI010000120.1 GCA_025451455.1 Ignavibacteria bacterium | reverse complement strand
TACCGGCACCGGAACCCTTGTACACGAAATGACTCACGCTCTTGTCAGGTATGACTTCCCGGATATCCCTTCCTGGTTCAATGAAGGACTTGGTTCACTCTACGAAAGATGCTCGCTCAATGATAAGTTGATCCTCGGATATGTGAACTGGAGGCTTCCGGCACTTCAGGATGCTATTAACGATAAGTCCTACACATCGCTTGATAAACTCACCAAAACTGATTACGATGAATTTTACGGCGACAGAAGCGATGTAAACTACTCACAGGCAAGATATTTGTGCATGTATCTGCAGGAACTGGGATTGCTGAGAGACTTCTTCAAGCTGTTCCGTGATACTTACAAAGATGATAATACCGGAAAGAGGCAGCTGGAAAAAGTAACCGGTAAAATAATCAGCTCGCTTGATGAAGATTATATTAAATGGGTACTGACCCTGAAATATGAATAGCACCCTCGTGGCGTCAGGTATTACTACCTGACGCAAGATGCACCGCCCGGGATAATCCAATAACTTGAAATACCTCTACTTTATTCGGATATTTGTTTTTTAAACATAAATTATTCATTTGAACGATATTAAGTTTGCAATTATCGGATGCGGAAGGATTGCTTCCAGGCATGCTGAGATAATCAGTAAAATAGCAGTGCTTACTGCCGTTTGTGATGTTAAACCTGATAAAGCAGCCGCATTTTCCGGTAAATACAGCTGCGCAAAATACCCTTCAATTGAAACACTGCTTAAAGCTGAAAAAGATATTGACGTAATTTCAGTCTGCACTCCAAACTCCTTTCACTGGGTTCATACTATTGATTCATTGAAAGCAGGCAAACATGTAGTTTGCGAAAAGCCAATGGCTATATCGGTTGCCCAGTGTAAAGCTATGATGATCGAAGCGGATAAATCCGGCAAAGACCTTTTCATAGTAAAGCAAAACCGTTTTAATCCGCCCATTGCAGCCTTAAAAGAGCTGCTGACCGAAAACAGGTTAGGCAGAGTACTTAGTGTTGAGCTTAATTGTTTCTGGAACCGTAACAATGAATATTATAAAGAATCAGACTGGAAAGGTAAAAAGGCACTTGACGGCGGAACTCTTTTCACACAGTTCAGTCATTTTATTGACCTGCTTTACTGGCTGATCGGTGACATAAAACATCTGAGAGCATTTGGAAAAAATTACATTCACAACAAACTTGTTGAGTTTGAAGATACCGGTGTAGTGATTGCCGAATTTGAAAACGGCGCTATTGGAACGATCAATTATACTGTCAACAGCCATGAAAAAAACATGGAAGGCTCGATTACAGTTTTCGGTGAAAAAGGAACTGTGAAAATCGGCGGGCAGTACCTCAATGTACTTGAATACCAGTCAATTGAAGGCTTTGAAATTAAAGGACTCCCTGCATCACGCCCGGCAAATGATTACGGTTTTTACCAGGGCTCTATGAGCAATCACGAAAAAGTCTATGAGAATGTAATAGATGTCCTCACCAGCGGCGGCACAATTGCAGCCAATGCTTTTGAAGGTATGAAGACAGTCGAGATTATTGAAAATATTTACAAGAGTATGGAAGAAAACAAAAACCCTGCGGCTTGATATTATGAGTTAATCCATGGACCCCTCCCCCATCCCCTCCCCGAGGGAGAGGGGATTATTAATCCTTTTATTTAAATTTGATATTTGATATTCATTACAGCTCTTCTCTTCTAACCTGCTTGCCTTTAATATCAAACTCCGGCGGTATATCCCTTAAGAACTCGAAATATCTCACAAGCTGGTAAGTCATTTTATCAATACTGAATTTCCTTACATGCTCTTCATTTGCAGCAGGCATCATTCTTTTCTGGTTTAACCCGTAGTACTCAATTATCAGTGCTGCGATTTCGCCCGGTTCATCAGGCTGGCATATCCTGACGGCATCATAATCCTTAAGGAGCTGTTTTGCCGCTCCGTCCGGTACTGCTGCAAGTATTGGCTTCCTGGAGCCGAAATACTCTGCAAGCCTCACCGGAGATACTACCTCCTCACCCCTGCCATTACCGACTGTAAACCAAAGCACATCAGAAGCAAGCATATACCTTAGTGCATCCATATGGGTAACGTAACCGGGGTTTAAAACTGAATCGGATACGTTGGATTTCTGTATCAGTTTCAGGTTCTCTTTTGAGAGTCCTCCTATTATACACAGCTCAATTTTTCCTCTCAGCTCAGGCTTTCTTTCAAAAACTATTTTCATCGCCTCAAAGAAGTAACGTGGCGAAACCAGGTCAAAGAAACTTCCGACACATGAAAAACGCATTTTGGGTTTTTCCGGAAGCCTTCCATCAGCTGCAATCCTGAAATCCTCTTCATCGTACCCATGGTTAATGATATTAATATCTTCGTGCTTTAAATAGTCATATTCCTCAATCAGGTATTCCTTAATCCTGCGGTTAGTAGTGATAACCTCATCACTTACTTTCAGTACTTCCTGCTCCATTTTCATATTGCGCAGGCGGTGATAACCCATCGGGAAGTAACTTTCCGAAGAATGAAGCCATGAATCCTGGTAATCCACTACCAGCGGTATCTTGTATTTTTCTTTCAGCTCTCCCGCAGCAACCAGAGCAGTAAAAGAAGGACCCGTAGCATAAAGTATTTCGATCTTATCGGATTCTATTATCTCACTTCCCAGCTTAACTGCCTTTGATATCCATGAACTGTGCTCATCAGGAAGCTTTCTGTATCTCGATATGTTCCGTGAGCGTATCCTCGATGCCTCGTTGGGCAGGTCCTTTAATTTTCTTCCGGTTAAAAGGTTATTCTTCCCGTCTTTTGTGCGGAAAATTTTCAGTCCAAGCTTCTCAGCCTCGCCAAGCAGGTATTCATCGCGGAAATAATATGTTTTGGGAGTTGATGTAAGAATTACAGGTTCCCAGTCATTCCTTAAGAAATACTTTGAAAACTTAAGCGGCCTTAAAACGCTTCCCTTGCCAAGGGGAGGAAAATCATATGTAATTACTAAAACTTTTTTCAAATATCTTTATATTACTTTATGTATTAAGGAAATAAAAATCAGATAACAATTAATTCCTTGGGTGATTTGTTCATAACCTTACAGCCTTTTGCCAGCACAAGGATATCATCTTCTATCCTTACTCCGCCGAGACCTTCGACATATATACCGGGCTCAATAGTGACAACTGAATTTTCGGGGAGAGCCATATCCATTCTCTGGCTTACGCTCGGCATTTCATGGACCTCAATTCCAAGACCGTGCCCCAAACCGTGACCGAACTTTCCTTCAAACCCCTCAGCATAGATATAATCCCTTGCTACTGAATCAAGCTGCTTGGTAGTGATTCCCTGTTTTGCCGCATCAAGGGCTAACTGCTGTGAGTGTTTTACAATTTCATATATCTTTTTCATTTCAGCCGATGGCTCGCCAACTGAAATAGTGCGTGTCATATCGGAACAGAAGCCGTTATACACACAGCCGAAATCAAGCGTAACCATTTCGCCCTTTTCGATAATTTTATCTGAAGCCATGCCGTGCGGAAGCGCTCCCCGCCATCCGCTTGCGACTATAGGGTCAAATGAATCCTTATCAGCACCCAGCATCTTGTGCCAGTATGTTATCTGCGCCGCAACATCATTTTCTTTCATTCCCGGCTTGATGATACCGAGTAATTTTGCAAAAACATCATCAGTAATATCAATAGCTTTCTGCATCTTTTCCAATTCCCCGGGAGTCTTTATCATGGTAAGCTTTTCAATTCTCTCGGGTACGGCAGAAAAATTAATACCAGCAAATGTCTTTGTCAGTGTATCAAGCTGGTGAACAGTTAAGTGGGTTGATTCAAATGCAAAGCTTTTAAACCCTTCCTTTGCAATTATTTTCTTAAGCTCTTCATCGGCGAGGTAGTTAATAATTATTTCAAATCTTTTAACCTGCTCGGCTGACTGCTCTTTATAGCGGAAATCGGTTAAGAAGTAATTCTTTTTTCTGCTTATCAGTACAGTTGCTGATGAACCTGAAAATCCGGTTAAATACCTGATATTGGGAATATGTGTAACATAAAAGGCATCAAGCTTCAGCTCATCCAAAATATCTCTTATTTTTTCGATCCTCGAATCCTGCATTATAGTATAGTTAAATTTTCGCTAAACAGCTAAAATACTCAAAAATTAGGTATTTTTCAATCCTGTTGTGCCATCCTGAGATGCAAAAAGCAACCCTACCCCTCCGATGTACATCGGAGCGCCCCTCCCCAAAGGAGGGGGAAGTGACAAGAAGCAACTGGCCCCGTAGGGGTCGAATGTTTGTAGATAATTGCATTTCTATAAAATATGAGAACCCCGTAGGGGTGATATGTAAAAAGTTTCCTCGTCGTTCCAACAACAGCGTTAAAAAACATTATCCGGATTCCTGCCTTCCATGCCTTTGGCTTGGCACGGCGCAGGAATGACAAAGAAATAAAACGGGTTCCTTGCGGAGTTTATCCCGCACTTGCAAGCCCCATGTCACAGGCAAGCGGGGGTTTCAAAAATAACTTCGTTATTTTATCAGCACCATTTTTTTTGTCTGCGTAAATCCCGTGGTTGATATAGTATAAAAGTAAACGCCGCTTGGGAGGTTACTTCCGTCAAAATCCACTTTGTACGAGCCTGCACTGAGTTTTTGGTTAACAAGTTCTGCTGCCTGATGCCCGAGAACGTCGTAAATGGTAAGCCGAACAAACACACCCCGACCTTCGGTCACCCCTCTCGAGAGGGGAATACTGAACTTGATCGTTGTTGCTGGATTGAACGGATTGGGATAATTCTGCCCGAGTGAAAACCCATCAGGTATATTTGATGATATTGGCTCGATGCCTATTGAACTTGCATTTGTGAATTCCCATGTATCACTGTAATTTGCAGCACCCTCGCCGCCGAAAATAATTAACTTGTCAGTTGTCGGAATGTAAATGCCCGTGTGCCCCCAGCGTGCTGCGGGAATTGTTGAACCCTGGTTAACGCTTTCCCATAAACCCAAGGACATCCGGAATTTCCACATATCTGCAAGCGGAGCGGAACCCCCGAGTCCCCCGAATATCACGATATTCTCGTTACCTGTATATATCATGGAATTCCAGAACCTTGCAGGCGGTTTAAGCACGGGAGCATAATTCCCCCACGAGAAATTATCCAGATCGAGAGACCATATATCATCAAGCGGTCCTGTATCCTGCCCGCCGTAGATTACCATTTTCCTTGATTCAACTGCAAACACTGCTGAGTGAAGGCAGCGCTTAGGAGGGTGTACGGTAAAGGTTCTATCAAACCACTCGGGAAAGTCCGTTCTGAAAAACCATGTATCATCAAATCTGCCGCTGGAGGTAAATCCCGCAAACGTAACAAACCTGTTGTTGGATGTATCATACACTGATGCTGTTCCGTACCGCTGAAGCGGCACTCCGGGCATGTTGCCGTCCGGCCAGAGCAGGCTCCACGTATTAGTGCTGAAGCTGAAAAACCATACATCATTATAAAGCGCAGATGATGCGCCCTGCCCTGACCAGATTATCATTGCATCACCGGGCGAGTCATAATATGCGTTTTGTGTATAGCGGGGGGGAGGATTAGGCCCCCCAACCGGAATTATTTGCGACCACTGGTTAGTGGATAGGTCAAGGCTCCATATCATATCACTTACTGTGCCTGCAGCAGTCCTGCCGCCATAAACAACCATCTTATTGCCAGCCGGCACATAAATTACCGAAGCATTTTTTAAATGCGGAACGCTTCCTGTGGTGTTCAGCTGGTTCCACTGCCCTGCAAAGAGGTTTGGCCTGAATCCTGGTAAGTTAAAAGACAATAAGGCAGCTATAATGATTAAGAAAGCTATTATATTTTGGCGTAGTTTCATTCTAGAGCATTTTCATGATATAATTTGAAATATGCCAATTAATGTTTCTAAATTAAATATAAAAGTATATACGTAAAATTAGGATAAGAGGGTTAAACACCGTCAGGGGGTACCCTCTGGGAAATCGAGAGAAATAAACTTGAAAACCGCTGAAATATACGAAATGATAAAATCCAGAAAAGCGCTGATTGTAATTATCGTGCAGGCTTCAATTAAACATAAGTACAAGTTTTTTGTCTAGACACCAGCTTTTGCTGGTGTGACACACAAGAGGTGGCACGCCAACAAAGCGGATATAAACATTTGTTTTATTTAACTAAGATCATCTTCTTCACTATATTAACATCATCTGTTTCAAGCCTGTAAAAATATACGCCGCTTGCCAGTTCACCCGCATTCCATTGCAGTTCATAGTTGCCTGCTCCAAGCTGGGTTTTAAGAACTGCTGAGACTTCTTTACCTGAAATATCATAAATAATGATCTTCACAAAAGACCCATGTGGCAAGCCAAATCTGATGTTTGTTGCAGGATTAAAAGGGTTAGGATAATTCTGGTCTAAAAAATAATTGCCCGGTATTTCGGTATTAATATTGGTAACTCCGGTAAAATTATGTGTTGTATCAACAAGATGGTAATAGAAAGTATCTCTCATATCGCTCGATGTATTTCCAAGCCTTGCTTCAACACGGAAATAATATGATACCTGCGGCTGGTTCCAGTTAGTCCCTATAGTTACAATTGAATCGTTGACAAGTGTTACATTTGCTGGCGGACCTAAAAGCGTATAAGTAACAGGAAGAGAAGAGCCGAATTTTTCAACACGCAGTGTATCTCTTTGTATAATATTTTTTCTCCGGAAAGATTTACCTGCAACAGGCTTAAAACGGGGGCTGTATCTTGTCAGCAGAGCTACCTGAAAATTCTGGCGTTTTAATTCGACATTGTTTTTTAAGATCCTGATATACCATGTACCATAGACGGGTGGATTAATGTTAAATGTCCAGTTCCATAAATACCATGCGTATTGGCATTTTGTATTGACCGTTCCGCCAGTACTTGTCCATAATGTATTATCAGGTCTTCTTATCTCCAGTACAAATGATTCACCTGATTTAGACTGAAACTGCATGAACACACCTATTTTTGCTTCATAATATCCGAAATTAACAGGCTCCGTAAGCCTTTCTTTGATCATGCTCCACGGAATACTGTTAATATTACCCCCTGCTGAAAGAACTGTATAGACACCAATATCATAGACCTTCAGTGCATCATCGCCCACATACTGAGCCTGGTTTTGCCACAATGAAGGAAGAGTATTATACGTTCCGTTCCATGGATCTCTCTTTACCCACTGGTTGTTAACTATCTGGCCCGGTTCAAAATGCAGATGAGCATCTGATGAATTTCCGGAACTTCCTGCAAGGCCTATCATCTGTCCGGCGGTAACATTATCACCAACAGAAACTGTGGAAGAATTTTTTCTCAAATGATAATAATAAGCATAAGTATTATC
>JANWKI010000119.1 GCA_025451455.1 Ignavibacteria bacterium | reverse complement strand
GGAGCAAACTGGCTTGCTGCACCAGTAAGAATTAACGATGTAACAACATCAAACCAATATTGGCCGGCTATACAGTGTGATAATAACGGCAATCTTTTTGCTATATATTATGATACCCGTTTAGGTGCTTCTCAAATCGCATCATATGTAGCATACTCGACTGATGCGGGTAATACATGGGTTAACCAGGTATTGAGTGATTCTACTTTTACTGATCAGGAACCAAATGGTGATGTCAGGTTTGGTGATTACATACAGCTTGATGCTTTCAGCGGCAAAGTAATACCTGTATGGACTGACCAGAGAAAAGGATATCCGAATCAGGAAATTTATACAGCGAATCTGAGTGGTTTGATACCGGTAAGTTTGATTAGCAGTGAAGTACCAAACGAATTCAGGCTTCATTCAAATTACCCGAATCCGTTTAACCCTTCAACAAGAATTCAGTTTGATATTCCGAGATCATCTTTTGTAAGGATCAGAATTTTTGACGCTTTGGGAAAGGAAGTAAGTGAACTGATAAATAAAGAGCTTGCATCCGGAAAATACGAAACGGAATTCAATGCACAAAACTTAACTTCCGGTGTTTATTTTTATAAGATAGAAGTCCGGCAAGCCGGATCTTCGACAGTGGAGTTTGTTGATACTAAGAAGATGATACTTATCAAGTAATCATTAATCATATATTTCTATAAAGCAAACTCATACAATGGGATTGCATTTATTATTTTGTTTAATGAGTTTTGTATACAGAAGAACTTAAAAACGGAGGCTTTATGTCTTCAAAACTACTTTTATCCGCCTTATTATTAATTATTTTGATTTCGCAGGTTCAATCACAGCAATTTACATGGCTTGAAAGAATATCTCCTGTTACAACCAGCCTTAATTGTGTTGATGGAATTGGCTGGTGGCAGCCCACCTGGTTCTGGATGTGCGGCAATAATGGTGTTATTCTGAAAACCAGAGATTATGGTGCGAGCATAATAAACCAAACCGGAAATGGAGTACCTGTTAATGTGACATTAATGGCAGTTGCGGTATTTGATACCAATACAATTGTAACAGCCGGGTTCAGAAATGATACAGCATTTGTTTACCGTACAACCAATGGAGGAACAAACTGGATATTAAATATCACACAGCCGGGAGGGTATATAAATGCAATTATGAGAAGAGAGCCAACAATCGGAATATCTGCTCAAAAAGGATTTATGGCAGGGAACCCGGTTGCCGGCAGATGGTCTTTATGGAGAACTACCAATAGCGGGACGACCTGGGATTCCACCGGAAGATATTTGCCTCGTGCCGGCACTGAATCAGGCTACCCGCGTTCACTTTTCTATGCTGATACAATGGTATGGATCGGGACAAACAATGCAAGGTTATACAGGTCAACAAATGATGGTAATACATGGTCTGCGCAGATCGTTAGCGGCGAAACAGGTCCTTCTGCATTATTGTTCAGGAATTGGTTCTCAGGTAATTATTATGGAACTTTTGCAGGCACTCAAACAAAGCAGCAGACAACTAATAGCGGACAAAACTGGTCAAATGAGCCATATACTCTTTTAGGTACCGGAAGAATTACCGCATTGGTTGGCCATGATGGAGGTGTTCTTGACGATCTGTATGCTGATGAATGGTATTTACGAAATGATAATAAAGTATATCACCGTTTCGCAGCTGTATGGCAGCCGCAATATACTGCCCCATCAGGGAATTTTAATGATATTTCTCAGGCAAACCAGAATACTTATTTTATTGCTGTAAGAGATAACGGAGGTATTTCATATTGCAATTGCCAGATTTGGGGAGCAGTAAGCAATACAGGAGGTGTGATTCCTGATGAATTTCTTTTGAAACAGAATTACCCGAACCCATTTAACCCTGCTACAGCAATAAGCTTTTCGATTCCAAAATCTTCTTCCGTATCGATTAAAATATATAACGCTATTGGTGCTGAGATAGAGATTATAGTCAATAAGGAATTGAACAGGGGTAATTATGAAATTACATGGGATGCTTCAAAATACCCAAGCGGAGTATACTATAACAGGGTTGAAGCAGGAGAATACAGAAGTACAAAAAAAATGGTTTTGGTGAAATAATCAGGAAATCATTCCGGTTTTACTAAAGGCGTTCACTGTTGAACGCCTTTTTTAATATAGTTTTGTTTTAATTTGTGCCGTCTGTCAGCTTCTTCAACTGAGTGTGATTCCCGTATATCTCTGAATTCCTTTGCCATTACTGCTAATTGCATGTAATGCTGGTGTAATATTCCAAGTTCCAGTTCTGAGAGATCTTCAACATCGATCAAATTGTTACTTGCTCCATTCACTGCTGCAACAAGTTCGTTTAATTTCAGCTGCATTGAAAGAGACTCTTTGTTTTGAGCTCTTTGTATTAAAAATACCATCAGGAAAGTTACAATTGTTGTGCCGGTATTTATAACAAGCTGCCAGGTATCGGAAAAATTAAAAATAGGGCCAGTGATAATCCATGCCAATATTACCATACTTGCAATAAAAAACGCTTTTGCTGAACCTGTAAATAGCGTAATTGATTGCGAGAACCTTTCAAGAATATTTTTTCCGGGTTTCTTAATTGAGGCCATAATTCCTTTTGTTAAGTTACTCTGATACGTACTTGGAGATATTTATTACCTTACTGGTCAACCCAAGAAGGGGAATTCCCATATTCTGATTGCTTTCAACCACCGTTCCCAGTATCAAATTCTCTGTCTGTAAATTTGCATTTGTTTTTTTGTAATTCACTATCCACAGGTCATTCGGAAATCCTGTCAGTTCCGTTACATAAGCCGGAAGATTAAGTGTACCTGCCGCAGGGATCAGGAACATGTTCCTGGACTGATTGGTACCGCTTGCCAAGAATACACTGCCATTGAGAGAACTTGTATCCGGAACATAATTCGCATTGAATTTTATGATCGGGTTAGTATTATTTGCATATCCCATTGAAACATCACTATCAACTAAACTGCCGGTTGAGGTGGAAATTGTAATATTAGAAGTCAGAATAATATCCAGTGCTCCGGAAACTATGTTTCTTGCAGAGGTGTCCTGTATCAATCCTATCAGTGAATTGATATTAAAGAAAGAGGTGAGCTCAATACAGCCGTTTGCTGTTGGCGACGGATTAGGTGTATAGACTCTTAACGTTGTATCGTTAGGTGATTTGAATATGTATAGCCATGCACCAACGGAATCCGGGTTTGCAAATATTGTTAGAGGTGATATTACGGTAGTACCATTAGGTTTAACATTCTTCCCGAATATCAATACCAGGTTAGTTGAATCGCCATATGAATTGTGCGCATCTGTTATTGCGGAATTCAATCTTTCTTTTGCTGTAACCTCGTTACTTACTATATTATTAATTATCTCCTCCGTGCCGCAGGAGGATAAAAATATAGCTAAAACAGCACCCAATATCATTTGAATCGGGAAAAAAACTTTAAATCTGTACATTTGTCCTCTTATTCTAATTTTATTAAACTGGTTGTATTTTCAATAGTTAAACCAATTTTACTCTGGTAAGGTTTCAGGTAAGTTTAGAAATTATTTTTGTACGGAAGAATAAATTCATTAAAAAAATTAATTAATTCTGAAGAAATTTAACCGGGTTATTAATATGAAAGCAATTAAAAAAATCTCATTTTTCATTTTATGCATTATTAAAGCATCAAAAATCAAAGACAGATAATTGTAATTCAATCATGAAGAACGCCCAATACAAGTTTCGTATCGTATTCAATCTTTACTTTATTTTTATCTGCATACTTGCTATATATTTCATGGAGCTCCTTTAACATTATACTGTAATTTTGGTCAGCTTCAACGGGAGCGTACGATGATGAAAGCAGCCGGCCTTTTATACCTTCAAAGTCAAATACCTGTTCAGTTTGGAATTCTTTTTCAATGTATCCACTATCAAAAAAACTATTGAATATAGTATCATTTGTGTTCTCATGCCGGACTTCCTTGTAATCAGTTCCGTATTTGATCAGAAGCTTTTCGTATTCTGTTGAAAAGGGAGTCGAGTTGAGTTTTCGCGAATTCCAAATCAACACTGCATACCGCCCGTTCTTAAGTATCCTTTTGAATTCGCTCTTTGCTTTTGCCGTATCAAACCAATGAAATGCCTGCGCCGAAATTATGAGGTCAATACTTTTATCTTCAAGTGTTGTTGACTCCGCAGTTCCTTTTACGCTCATAAAATTACTGTAACCTGAAAGTATCTTTTCACCTGCTTCACGCATCTCCTTATTAGGCTCAACTCCGAAAACATTATTTCCTTTTTGAAGAAATAGTTCAGCAGATATGCCTGTGCCGGAACCGATATCAGCAATTACATAGTTATCCTTCAGGATATTTTCTGATTTTAAATACCCAATAATCTCATTAGGATAATGGGGACGGAATTTTACATAATTCTCGACTCGATCTGAAAAGCGGGTAGTTGAATTTTTCATTTCTTGGAATTATTTCGGGAAATAAAATCTCCTATGTATTTAAAGAAATCTGTTTTGATTTAGTGGCACTTAATTTCCTGTTATTTTATTCTAATTAAAGCAATATTCGTAAAAATTAAGATTAAATTAAGGGATAATTTCACAATATTACATGTATAAGCATCAGGCAAACTATGAATAATGAAGTTCGAGTACGTTTTGCGCCTTCACCAACAGGTTATTTGCACCTCGGAAGCCTGAGGACGGCCCTGTTCAATTATTTGTTTGCACGTCATAACAATGGCAAGTTTATACTAAGAATTGAAGATACCGATCAATCACGCAAAGTTGAAGGAGCAGTTGAAAACCTTATCAATATATTTAATGAAATGGGTTTGAATTTTGATGAAGGTCCGGGGATTGGCGGTGATTTCGGGCCATACTTTCAATCAGAGCGTTTGGATACTTACAAAAAATATTGTGATGAACTTTTGGCAAAAGGACACGCTTATTATTCCTTTGAAACTGCGGAGGAGCTTGAAGAAATGCGCCGCGTTCAACTGACTCAGGGCAAACAAACCATGTATGACCGCAGGGCAAGGCAGTTGACCGAAAATGAGGTTAAAGAAAAGCTTGCTTCAGGGATACCTCATGTTATAAGGCTTAAAGTACCGCTTGATTCTGAAATCAGGTTTACTGATCTCATTCGCGGTAATGTCAAAATAGAAACGAACCAGGTTGATGACCAGGTTTTGCTGAAGAGTGATGGCTATCCGACCTATCATTTGGCTAATGTAATAGATGATCACCTGATGAACATATCTCACATCATAAGAGGAGAAGAGTGGCTGACATCAGTGCCAAAACACATAATACTATATAATGCTTTTGGATGGAAAGTACCCATAATGGCGCATGTACCGCTAATTCTGAATCCCGATAAGAGCAAACTTAGTAAACGGCAGGGTGATGTTTCTACAGAAGACTTTCTGAAAAAAGGATATTTAAAGGAAACACTACTGAATTTTATGGCGCTGCTTGGGTGGCATCCGGGAGAAGGCGAAGACAGGGAAATATTTACAATAGAAGAACTTATTGGGTTGTTTAATATTGAAAGAGTAAATTCTGCAGGTGCTGTTTTTAACATCGAAAAGCTCAACTGGATGAATGCTGAGTATATTAAACAATATGATATTGATAAACTGACAGAACTTGTAATTCCATACTTAAATGCAGGTGGTATTGATACAAGTGATTCTGCTAAAACAAAGAGAGTTGTTGTTGCCATAAGAAATTACATAAACAAACTTGATGAATCGGCAGAACAGGCAGGAATATATTATAAAAAAGTAGAAATGGATGCTGCTCAAAGAGAAATAACAGGGACTGAAATATCAAAACAGATCTTTGATAATCTCATATTAAAGGTTGAAAGTCTGTTAGAGATAACAATTGATAATTTTAAGCCGGTTGTAAGCCAAGTTCAGAAGGAAACAGGAATTAAGGGAAAAGATCTCTTTATGCCTCTCAGATTAGCTTTAACCGGAGTGGAGCACGGTCCGGAATTGGGGCTTATTGCCTATGTATTGGGCAAGGAAGAAGTGCTGAAGAGAATAAAACAGGTAAATCAATAACATAATCATATTTAGAAATGAAAATACTTAAGTTTTGTTCAATATCTGTTCTGATTTTTTTTATTGCATCATGCTCCAAACAGGAGCAAAAAGTGAATACAGATGGGCAAAATTCGACACAGAATATTGCTCCGAATTCAAATTCCAATTCACAAAAGGAAATTGATAACAAATGGATAGGGCAATATGAATTTGATGAAAGCGCTCCGAATGCAACGGGAAGCGGTGCGCAATCGTGGAATTATGTTGTTACCGTATCTTTTAAGGAAAATAATATGCTGTCTGCATTTATCCAGGTTGATGGATTCCAGACAATGACCAGAATTGAGGCAGAAGTTAAAACTACCGAAAAGAATGCAGACTTTATCTTCAGTAAATATGAAGCCGAAAACGTATTTGAGCAGTACAAAAAGGGCGATAAGCTTTTTTCACTGGAGATAAATGATAAGAATGATTTGGTAACTAATTGGGGTAATATGAAGCCAAATATCGTTGAAAATCAGAAAAGCGGGAAAGTGATGTTTAAAAAAGTAATTTCTTAATAATGTTTCGTTCCTTTGCAGGAATATTATTTCCAAAATTGACAAATGCTATCCTCCCTAACAAATGTTACCGGACATTTTGGCAACAGGTTTTAAAGAATAGTTGTTAATTTAAGCTGATAAAAAAAATAAGGCGCTCTGCTCATAAACAGGGCGCCTTGTTTAATTCTTATGGGTTGAGTTTGAACCTTAGCAAGTCGTTTTTCCGGATGGTCTCACTCTTTTGAGAAATGCCGATTTAAACCAGTTCCAGTGAATGTAAGTATGGAAAGCAAATGAAAGAATAAATATCACTCCGATAAATAAGTGAATTCTTAACCACTGTCCTCTGGTAACCGAAAGAAATATCCAGTTTGAAGAATCCTGTACTGCAGGGGTGATAATTATCAGAAAACCGGTTATTATCATCAGCAGAAAAGATATCCCTGAACATATTTTGCATGTTCTGCAAAAGGATAGTACATTCTTATCTGTTAGTGAAAGTTCGCTTTCGCCGGCTTGAATTGCTTTCTGCTTATACTGTGAAACGTAATAATTAAGTGTGACAAGGATTATAACGACTAAAACCAGAAAGAAATACATTGTATGCCTCACTAATTTTTAGTTGAATTCGGATCCAGGGATGTGCGCCGTTTTTAGAAAGGTAATTATCGGTTTCAGATGCTGTTTCTATACACAAACATAATACAATAAACCCCTCAGGAAAATGAAGAAAAAAATACTATAATTATTTTTTATGTTTAAACAGTTTAAAGCGGATATTCAGGTTAAAATATTTTTATTTTATTCGGGAAAAAAAGAGTTAAAGAGTTATTGTATTTGAAGCACAGGTGAATGGTGAGTTAAGATGCCGGTACAAAAAAAAGGAAGCACTATTATCATGCTTCCCTTGGTAATAAAAAAACTTTTGGTTCTCTAAAAAATCGATTATTGAAAACTATCTATACAAAGTAAACACTTACAAAAGTATTTCTATTGTGTTTTGAAAGTAAAATAACTGGTAGACCAGTATACTGTGCTTCCGGCAGTTACTCCCGCACGCCAGTAAAAGTATTTATCCGATTCCAGTGCCGGACCCGGATAGACATATTGGTTTCCAGTGACGCTTGCAGTATGAATGATATTTTCGAAGTTCGAATTTACTGAAAGTTCCAGCTTATCTGCATTTCCTGTCCACGTAAAAACAGGTAACAAAGCCACATTAGTATCATTATCAGGTGGAGCGGTCAAAGTCGGGGGAGTTGTGCTTACCGGTTTGCTGTCCGTTACGGAATCGCAGCCGTAACCCCAAATTACTGCTAGCATAACAATAATTGTTAAACTAATATATTTCATTTTATTTATTACTTGATTCTGGATTGCTGTAATATAGTGAAGTACAATTGTAAAACAAGGGCAGTTTGCAATAGGGTGTTTAGTGTATATCAACTAATTGAAATAGCTAGAAATCAACAGGTTGTCTAATCTAAAAAGGAATATATTAACTATTGTTTTTCGATTGATTTATGAAATTCTTGAAATAACAAAACCGCAAACTTTATTTGATAAAGTTAGCGGTTCTATAAACTACAAAATTTAACCGAAATTAAATGAATTTTACTTGTTATTTTTAATTATTTCCATGTAATCATTTACTTCACTAATCAGATTTGACTCGTATTTTCTCATTTCTTCTTCCAGGTTAGTAGATTTTTCATCGGTTCTGTTCTCGTATTTTATTAGTTTATCCTTATCAAAATAGAATTCCTTTCCCGGTTCTCCCATATCTTTGCCTTCATGTTTTTCTTTATCCTGTATAAAGGCAAAAACAAGTTTGCCGTCCATTATGTAAAATTCCTCATTTCTTTCACTCGATCCTGCATGCGGGTATGTTTGAATTCTGATTACCTTATCTCCATCATAATAGACATCCATTTTCTCCCATTTCTGCTTAATATTTTCTTTGATCTTATCGTTGTCAAATTTTACTGTTTTCCTGGTTAATGTATTTCCAAGTAATTTTTTTTCTCCGTCTTCCCTGAACTTCTTTATCTTATTTATTGCTTCATCATTGTTAACCGGGGGTGTTTTTTTTGTTGTATCAGTAACTTTCGTTTTATCCGTTGGTTTCATCTTTTTTTGTGGAGTCTTTTCCGCATGAGGAAACGAAAAGAACAAATAAAACGGAAAACAAAAACGTTAAGCTTTTTAATATTCATAATATTTTGGTCTTAAATTTATTGAAAATAGGGTTGAAAAATTTTCTAATGCAATTGATGTTGTTCATAGATCTGTAAAGACAATCTGCTGCAAGAACACTCTAAAATTAAATTATTCAATATAAATATATCCGTTAAAATCGCCATTAGTATGCAAGTTTGATTGCACGAAAATGGCGTTTAAAATGAGTTCCCAGGTGTTTCTTGGTAGCGAATACGGGGAGGGAACCCGTACTTTCCGCCTTGATTTGTAAAACCCTATCTTTTTTACAGTATAATTATTATTTTATTTTCATCTTAATTAATAATTTACTTACAATACTTTAGTAAAATTAATTCATTAACATATGCAGCTTATTCCGGCTAAATGCCCTGACTGCGGGGCAGATATAAAAATTCCCGAAGGCAGTACGCAATTAGTTTGCGAATTTTGTGGGGGAAATATACTTGTAACTGATCTCCTGGGTTCAACATCTGTAATGCAGAACTGCATGACCCTGGCCTATTCTGCTATCGAAAACGGAAATTATAAAGATGCTTACGATCATTTCAACAGGGCAATTGAAATTGATATGAAAAATCCTAATGCCTGGTTCGGTAAAGCTGTTTGCACTGGAATGACAGGTAAGTTTTCAGATGATGTATTCGGCAAGATGATTAACCTGTTTGAAAATGCATTTAATTATGCAGCAGCAGATAAACAGTTCAGTCTTAAGAAAAATGCAGCTGCTGAAATAGTAAAAGTATTTAGAAAAACCTCTAAAATGATTCTCTTTGCAATCGAATTAAATTCATTTAAAGTTGATTATGAATATACAAAAACGATAAATGACGAACTCTCAAAGCTAAAGGAAACCGTTATTAAAACTGTTCAGAAAGCACAGGAATATGACCCGGCAAATAAAGAAGTAACAGCGCTTTTGTATGAAGTCATTTCAGGCAGGTTTTTCACTCCGGATAAGGAAGAGCCGAGGGAAAATATTGATTCAGCAGGCAATAAGCCTGTAACTGCTGAAATAAACCCTTCTCCATTAGCCATTACAGAACAAAAAAACACTTCTCATGTTAGCTCAGCTGGAAGTATCAAAAAAGGTGGATGTTCGATGGTATTAATTATCCTGATTCTGGTAATGGCTTCAACGGGGCTTCTTCTTGGATTATTTCATCTTTGATAGCATAATCCGCTTTAAAATGAAATAATTATTTTATTTCATTAGCAGATTGGGTTTCCATAATTTTTTTAAATTGTTTTCTTAAGTTCGTCAACAGTTTTTTGAGCTTCAGCAAGGCCGCAATTTTTCGCATTTCTAACAAGCTTAACTGCATCGATTTCCTTGTTCTGCAATAATAAATTTTTAGCATCTGTTATATATTCTTCAACAGGCTCTTTATACTCAATATTCAGTTGCTTGAACAAGAAATCAATTTTCTTTTCGAGTGCCGAAATTCTGTAAGAAAGCTGGCCAATTAATGATGAAGCTTCTGAATCCATATTGTTTAAATTATTTTGTAGCGCATACGGGGATCGAACCCGTACTTTCCGCCTTGAGAGGGCGGCGTGTTAACCAATTACACTAATGCGCCAAATAACATACAAAAATATCAAAAATATGAATTATTAACAATGTAAGATTGATTCATAAAAAAGGAGTTTAGGATTTCGTAACAATAAGGTTTTCAATTAGGAAAAAAAGAAGGCAAAATATAAATTTGCCTTC